>CAYHAJ010000159.1:0-20196 GCA_964354535.1 uncultured Pirellulales bacterium | reverse complement strand
TTAGCCCGACTTCGCGGATTCGACTTCGGTTCTGATTTTCTTGGGGTATAGATCTCGGGTTTTAGGGCCGTGAAGGCCGGTCGGCGGCTCCAGACTCGTTGTAGGGAAGACCTGGCCTATTGGCGGGGACTCGGCCGTGTGCATAATGGGGTGCCGTTATGTATTTGCGACGCACCCAACGCAAGAAGAACGGCAAGGAACACTCCTACTGGAGCATCGTCGAGAGTCGCCGGCTGGCGGACGGTCGCGTGGCCCAGCGGCACGTGCTGTATCTCGGCGAGATCAACGATGCCCAGGAACAGGCGTGGACCCGCTCCATCGAAGTCTTTCAAGACGGCCAGCCGCAGCCGCAAACGATGGCGCTGTTCCCGGAGGATCGGGTCGGCCCGGGCGGGGACGAAGTACCCATCGTGCGGCTGCGGTTGAACGAGTTGTCGGTGCATCGGCCCCGGCAATGGGGTGCCTGCTGGCTGGCGTTACACTTATGGAAGCAGTTACAGTTGGATCAGTTCTGGGCGAAGCGGTTAAAGCCCAGCCGCAAAGGCACGCGGTGGGAGCGGGTCCTGATGGTCTTGACGGCCTATCGGCTGATCGCCCCCGGCAGTGAGTGGCGACTGCATCGCCAGGGGTTCGACCAAAGTGCGCTGGCCGATCTGCTCGGGGTGGACTGCTCGGTCGCGGATCCCCACCAACTCTACGGTTGTCACGATCGGTTACTGGCCCACAAAGCCGCCTTGTTTTCGCATCTGACGCAGCGTTGGCGGGACTTATTCCAGGCTTCCTTTGACGTATTGCTGTACGATCTGACGAGCACGTATTTCGAGAGCGCGCCGCCGTTCGCAGAAGGCGACAAACGGAAGTTCGGCTACAGCCGGGACAAGCGACCGGACTGTGTCCAAGTGGTCATCGCCTTGATCGTCACGCCGGAGGGACTGCCCCTGGCCTACGAAGTGCTCGTGGGCAACACCGCCGACAAGACCACCCTACGGACGTTCCTCCAGAAGATCGAGACGCAGTATGGTAAGGCCCGGCGGATCTGGGTGATGGACCGGGGGATTCCGACCGAGGAGGTCTTGGCCGAGATGCGCGCGAGCGATCCCCCGGTGCAGTACCTGGTGGGTACCCCCAAGGGTCGATTGACGAAGCTGGAGAAGGACCTCTTGGAGAAGCCCTGGCAACAGGCGCGTCCGGGTGTCACGGTCAAGCTCTTGCCGCAGGAAGGAGAACTGTACGTGCTGGCCCGCAGCGCGGATCGGGTGGCCAAGGAACGCGCGATGCGCCGGCGGCAGCTCAAGGGGCTCTGGAAACGCCTGAAAGAATTGCCGGGCATGAAACTGCGGCGGGAGGAATTGCTGATGAAGTTGGGGGCGGCTCGCCAGCAGGCCCCCAGTGCTTGGCGGCTGGTGGAGGTCGAGGTGGACGATACCCGACCAACCTTCCCCTATCGACTCCAGAAGGACAAGCTGCGCCAGGTGCGTCGACGGGAAGGTCGTTACCTCTTGCGGAGCAATCTGACGGAAACGGACCCGGCGGGGGTGTGGAACTACTATTTGCAATGGGTGGAGGTGGAGCAGGCGTTTCGCAACCTCAAGGGCGACTTGGCGATCCGGCCGATCTTCCACCAGGACCAGACGCGGATCGAGGCCCATATCTTCGTGAGCTTCCTGGCCTATTGCCTGCATGTGACCTTGGGCCATTGGCTGCGGAACCTGGCTCCGGGACTAACGGCCCGTAGTGTCCTGGAGAAGTTCGCCACGATCCAGATGGTCGATGTCCACATCCCCACGAGCGACAGCCGCACGCTGATCCTGCCGCGTTACACCCATCCGGAATCGGAACTGCAACTGCTCCTGGAGCGGCTCAAGCTGGAACTGCCGACCCAGCCACCGCCGCGGATCACCGTGGGATCGGCCCAGAAGGAGGCGGCTATGTAGTGAAGACTTTCGGCCCAAAAGGCCGCTCTTGACCCCGCCACGCAGGTTTCAACCCCCGAATCCGCGAAGTCGGGTTAGAACGGTTTAGGCCGGGCCGTGGGACGGTGCTGGACCCGGAAGGGAATCTTGCCAGAGGGAACCACTGGCGTACGTGAGGGACGAATCATGATGCGGATGACAGGCAAAGCCGAACGGTGGATCGTTGTGTGCGTGTTTTTGACGGCTCTGGCGGGTTGCCAGAATGCACGGGAGGGCCAGTCCGCCGGCAAGCGGGTGATGCTCTGGAATGGCAAGGACTTCGCCGGCTGGACGCGCTTCGTCCCCGAGGCGGGTGTCGATGTCAACGAGGTATGGCGCGTGCAGGACGGCGTGCTCTACTGCTCGGGCAAGCCCAACGGCTACATCCGCACCGCGAACCGCTACGAGAACTATCAGTTGCACGTCGAATGGCGCTGGCCCGAGACGCCCACCAACAGTGGCGTCCTGTTGCATGCCGGCGGCGGCGACCAGGTCTGGCCCGTGTGCATCGAATGCCAGCTCAAATCGGGCAGTGCCGGGGACTTCGTGCTCATGGGCGGCGCCGGCCTGACGGTGGACGGCGTCGAGCGCCGCAATCCTGCCCAGCGGTTCGTCGTCATCAACAAAAAGGCACCGACCAGCGAAAAACCCGCCGGGCAGTGGAACACCTACGACATCTATTGTCGGGACGGTTCCATTCGCTGTCTTGTCAACGGCGTCTTGCAGAACGAAGGCACCAAGGCCACCCCCTCTTCCGGCTGGATCTGTCTCCAGAGCGAAGGCGGCCCCATCGAGTTCCGCAACCTCTACGTGCAGGCCGATTGAATCACGGGGATCAGATCCTCCGCCGGCATTTCCCTATTAACGACCGGATTCATCTTCTTACCTCCTGTCGTGCCGGTTCCTGCTCATACGCCTGCTCCAGACTCTGGATGCCAATCTTCTTCATTTGCAGCATGGCCTGCATCACTCGTTCTGATTTCTCCGGGTCCTGATCCTGCAACATCTCGCCCAGGACTGTGGGCACGATCTGCCAGGACACGCCGTACCGGTCCTGCAGCCAGCCGTATTGTTGCGTCTGGCCGCCTTCGGAGAGCTTCTCCCAGAGCGTGTCCACCTCGTCCTGCGTCTGGCCGTCCACCATGAACGAGATCGCCGGCGAGAACGTAAAGACGGGGCCGGCGTTCAGCGCCATGAATCTCTGCCCTGCAAGCTGGAAGAGAATCGTCAGCACCGTCCCTTCGGGCCTTGCGGCGGCCTCGGACGCGGCGGGGCCATAACGGGTCATTGCCTCAATCTTCGAGTTGGGAAATATGGAGACGTAGAAATTGACCGCCGCTTCCGCTTGATCATCGAACCACAAGCATGGGGTGATCTTCTGCAGATCACGGCGGTCTTGCTCTCGCGCAATCTTTCCATGTTCTCCTTTACCGCGGCCGCAGGACGAGTTTGCCCAGGTAGTGGGTGTCGAGGGCACGGTGCGCCTCGGCCGCTTGCTCCAACGAGAAGGTGCGGGCGATGTGGACTTCGAAGGGGCCGGACGCAATCAGACGGTTGAGTTTCTCGATGGCCTGCGGATCGGGCACGCCGTCGTAGTTCTGGATGATCAGTCCGGGGCGGGCCTGGGGCTCGGGCTCGACGCCATTGGGGTAGGCGACGCGCCCACCCTCGCGCAGGGCCGTCAGAGCCTGCTCGGCCGCTTCGCCACCGGCGGTCAGCAGTGCCGCGTCGAGCCCGTCGGGCGAGCGCATGCAGCTACGGACCAGGCCGCCCAGGCGCAGATCGATCTCGCAGACCGGCGTGGTGAAGGTTTTCGGACCCCACCAGCGTTTCACACGCTCGGGCTCCGTCCAAGCCTGGAAGACAAGGCGTCGCGGCGCGTCGAATGTGCGGGTAATCACCAGCGTTTGCTCGGCGGCTTGCCGCGTGGGTATGCTTTTTAGCTTGCTCATAACTTCTCCTTTCCTGATCGGAATCGGTCCACGTTTTCACGGGACCGCTGTTTTCCAGCTTTGGGGGCATTGTCGTATGCTCCCCTGCAAGACTTTACAGGAACGGACGGAGCCGTGTTCCGGCACAGCAGGATGGGCAAAATCCTCGTGGAGCCGCGGCGCCTTACCTAACGCGGCCTCGAAACCAAGAAAATGTGCAAGGCGCCGTTAATAGCCCGCCTCTGGGAGCGTCTTATACTATGGCAGTCCTGTGGATGGGACACGCCGGGTCTTACGAGTGCGGCGCAGGCCGCCGATTCGGCCTCGTCGCCAAGGCGAGACGGCCGGGTGCCTAATGGCGTAGGGGCGAAACATCTTTCGCCCTGTTTGGGACGCGATGGAACAGGTGTGCGGATGTGGGAGTTCATTCCGAGAGCGTGGGCATGGTGTCGACGTCTGGTGAAGCCGAGGCTTCTGCCTTGGCCCTTGGTCACCCTGCTTATTCTGGCAGGGTGCAGTCCCGAGCATTTTCGCCGGTCCGCCGACGCGGAGACGGCCAAGATCATTGCCCAGAAGTCGCCGCGGGTCCCCAACATGGACCCGAATTTCACCATCGAGCCAACGAGCACGCCCTCGCTGGAGGGTTTGCCCACGAGCCCGCAGGCTCCTGATTTTTTGGCAGCCGAGGGGCAGGTGGAAAAGGATGCCCCCATTCTATCCCTGGAAAAGACGCTGGAAATCGCGGTCAAGAACAGTCGCATCTATCAAAGCCGCAAGGAACAGGTCTACTTGCAGGCGCTGTCCCTGACTCTGGCTCGGCATCAGTTCGCGCCTCTGTTCTCGGCCCGGGGCAGTGCGGAGTATGCGGTCAGCACGGTGGAGGTACAGGGGTTCGAAGTAGACCCCAGCACCGGCGAGCCCCGACCGGTCACCAGCGATCAGCTCGTGGAGCGCAACAGCATCGAGGGGCACGGCTCCGTCAATGCCAGTTGGCTCATTCGCGACCTCGGCCGGATCTCCGCCGCCTTCACCACGGATTTCTTCCGGTTCCTTTCCGGCGATCCTTCGACTCTCACCCGTTCTCAGCTCGGCGCGACGTTCACACGGCCGCTCCTGCGGAACGCCGGTTTCAAAACCCAGATGGAGAATCTGACCCTGGCGGAGCGTGAGACGCTGTACTCTCTGCGTGACTTCGCGCGCTTTCGCAAGCAGTTCTCTGTCGATGTCGCCGCGGCCTACTACCGCGTGCTGCAGAACCGTGACACCGCGCGGAACACTTATCGGGCCCTGCAAAGCTTCCGCAGAAGCGCCGCCCGGACCCGGGCGCTGGCGGACGAGGGACGGGTCAAGCGCGCGGAGTTGGGCCGTCTGGAGCAGCAGGAGCTGTCGCAGGAAACCGCCTGGATCGCCGCGGTGCGGAGCTACAAGCTGGCCCTCGACAGTTTGAAGATCCTGCTCGGATTGTCCACGGATGCCAACCTCGTCCTGGAGGAGAAGGAACTACAGCAACTGACGATTCTCCATCCCGACATTGCGGTGGAGGATGCGATCCGGGTGGCGCTGGCCAGCCGCCTGGACTTCCAGAACCTGGGAAACGAGTTCGAGGACGCCCAGCGGGCCGTGGCCCTGGCCGCCAACGGGCTCTTGCCGCAGGTGGATTTCACGGCCCAGGCCAGCCTCAGCAGCCCGGAGGATCAGCGGACGGGCTTTGCCCTGCCCCAGCTCGAGCGCTACCGCTGGAGCGCCGGTCTGGACGTCGATCTGCCCCTGGACCGCAAGGCCGAGCGGAACGTCTATCGCGCCGCCTTGATCCGTCAGGAACAGACGGCCCGCGCCTTGACGGAGGCTCAGGACACGATCAAGCTCCAGATCCGAGAGGACTGGCGGGCCCTGGAGCAGGCGAAACGCAGCTATGAGAACAGCGAGCTCGGCGTGAAACTGGCCCAGCGACGCGTGGAGGAGCAGGATCTGCTGGCGGAGGTGGGCCGGGGCCGGGCGCAGGACCAGGTGGATGCGCAGAACGATCTGACGGCGGCTCAGAACCAGCGCACCCAGACCCTCGTGGACCATACCGTGGCACGCCTGCGCTTCTGGGAACACATGGGAATTCTATTCATCAAGGAACAAGGAAAGTGGGAGGACATATCCGATGCCCAGGGACTCGAAACTCCTTAGTTTCCTCGCCAAGAAACCGCTGTGGGGGCTGATCGCCGTGGTCGCGGTGATTCTTCCCGGCGCGTATTTCCTCCGGGGCGGGGCCGAAGCCGGGGACGTCGGCACGACGTTCGCCGCGCGGCGCGGCCCCCTCGACATCACGGTGCTTCAGGGCGGGACCATCGAGTCGGAGGAAAAGGGGGAAATCAAGTGCGAGGTCAAAGGGGGGCAAGGGGTCAAGATCCTAAAGATCGTGGAAGAAGGATACCAGATCACCGAAGACGATGTGAAGGCGAAGAAAGTCCTGGTCGAGCTGGACTCGGCCGAACTCCGCAACAAGATCACCCCGCAGGAAATCACGTTCGGGTCCACCGCCGCGTCGTTGACCGACGCGCAGCAGGCCTATGATATCCAGGTGAATCAGAACCTCAGCGACGTCATGGCGGCCGCCCAGAAGGCCCGGTTCGCGCGCATGGATTTCGATAAATACATGGGCGACCAGGCGGCGGGCGAGATCATTGCCCAGTTGGGCATCAAGACCGAAGTGGCGGAAGCGATCACGATGCCGACGAGCCTGCCGGCTATGTCCCTCCCCAAACCGTTCGAGGGGTCTGGGGGATCCAGTGTCGCTCCGGCGCAGCCGCCGGCCCAGCCACCGGGCACAGGTAGCACGGGACAGAGCACCAAGGCGGGCGAGGCGGCGTTACCCACTCCCCAGGAGGCCTGCGCCAAGGAGACCAGCCCGCCGACCGCGGCGGCCCCACCCGCTGCCCCGGCGCCTGCCCCATCGACCGCCATCGACTTTTCCAAGTACGCCGATATCGACGCCTTGGGCGACGGTGAGGCCAAACAGAAGCTGCGTGAGCTGCGGGATGCCGTTCAGACGGCCCAAAAGGAACTGCAGCAGGCCCAGTCCACCCTGGAGGGCACGAAGCGGCTCTTTGCGAAGGATTTCGTGACCAAGATCGAGATGGACCAGTCTCAACTCACCTACGACAACTGCGTCCTCAAGGTGAAGAAGGCGGAAACGGCCCTGCATCTGTTCGAGAAGTACGAGTTCCCCAAGGCCGCCGAAGAGACCCTCTCGAAATATACCGAGGCGTTGCGGGAGCTGGATCGCACCAAGAAAGGGGCGATCTCGAGACTGGCGCAGGCGGACGCTAAGCTGAAATCGGCGCAGGCCAAATACAGTCTGGAAGAGAAACAACTCAAGGAACTGTACGAGCAGCTTGAGAAATGCCAGATTCGGGCGCCCCGGCCCGGCCTCGTGGTCTATGGAGGCGGCGGCGAGGTGATGTACTGGCGGGGAGAAGAGCAAATCCGCGAGGGAGCCACCGTGCGCGAGAGGCAGACGGTCATCACGGTCCCCGACATGAAGAAGATGTGCGTCAAGGTGAAGATTCACGAGTCGTACATCAAGACGATTCGCAAAGGCCAGAAAGTGCGCATCACGGCGGATGCGTTTCCCGATCGGAAACTGGAGGGCGAGGTGAGCCAGGTCGGCATGCTGCCCGATTCGGAAAACACGTGGCTGAATCCGGACATGAAGGTGTACCGCACGACCATCAAGATCACCGGGGAGCACGATTGGATCCGGCCCGGCATGACCGCCAAAGCGGAGATCCTGGTGAACCACCTGGACGATGTCGTTTACGTGCCGATTCAGGCGGTGAACCCCCTGGAGGACAAAAAGGTTTGCTACGTGGTGAACGGGGCTAAGCTGGAGCAACGAGAGGTCGAGGCCGGCGAATTCAATGACGAGTTTATCGAGATCAAGAACGGGATCCAGGAGGGAGATCAAGTCTGCCTGCGCACGCCGGTCGGCCTGGAGGAGAATGGAACCGGCAAGGGCAAAGAGAAGGCTTCACCCCCCAAAGAAGAGTCCAAGCCACAAGACAAGGGCGCGTCACCGGTAACCAAAGGCACCGCCTGACCCAAGAACAACGATTCGCCGGGGAATCCGATGTCCGACGCCTCCATCGTTCGACTTGAGAATATCCGCAAGACCTACCAGATAGGCCCCGTGACGGTAGACGCTTTGCAGGGGCTGTCCTTGACCATTCAAGCCGGCGAGTATGTCAGCATCATGGGACCCTCCGGCTGCGGAAAATCGACGCTTCTCAATCTTCTGGGCTGTCTGGACCGCCCCACCTCAGGCCAGTATTTCCTGGGCGACCAGGACGTGTCGCAAATGGATGACGACACCCTCTCCGCCATCCGCGGAGCCAGACTGGGGTTTGTCTTCCAGTCGTACAACCTGATTCCACAACTGACGGTGGCGGAGAACATCGAGATCCCCCTTTACTACCAGAGCTGCCCGGAGCGTCAGAGCCATGCGCTGGCCGTGGAGATGGTGGATCGGGTGGGGCTGGCAGAACGGCGACGCCACAAGCCCGCCGAGCTTTCCGGCGGCCAGCAACAGCGGGCGGCGATTGCCCGCGCGCTGGTGAACGACCCGCTGATCCTCCTGGCGGACGAGCCGACCGGGAATCTGGATTCCGCCTCCGGTGCCGAGATCCTGAAGCTCTTTGACGCTCTGAATGAACAAGGCAAAACCCTGATCATCGTCACCCACGATCCCAACGTCTCCCGCCACGCCCGGCGCGTGATCTGCCTGCGCGACGGCCAAATCGAGAGCGATGTCCAACAGCCCAGGCCCACCGTAGTCTCCGCCGCCGCGCAGCACCGGCCGGCGTCGCCCCGCGTCAGCCGCTTGGGCGGGTTGGGGCTCTCACGCCTGGGTCGGACGGTGCGCCTGGGAATCAAGAGTCTCTGGCAGCACCGCCTCCGCTCCCTGCTGACGGTCCTCGGCATCGTTTTTGGGGTCTGCTCGGTCATCGCCATGCTCGCCATCGGCGAGGGCGCCAGCTACGAGGCCCAGGAGCAAATCAAGAATCTGGGCAGCCAGAACATTATCCTGCGCAGCGTCAAGCCGCCGGAGGAGCGCAAGGTCAGCCAACAAAGCGGCCAGTACCTGCTCGTTTATGGGCTGACCTATGCCGACATTCGGGCGCTCCAACAGACCATCCCGGGGGTCGTCGTCGTCGTGCCGGGCCGCCTCATTCGGGAGTTTGTCTGGAACATCAGCCGCCGCGTGGACAGCGAGATTGTGGGCACCGTGCCGTGGTATCCGCAAATGCGCAATCATCGCGTCGCGCAAGGACGGTTCTTCTCCGACGCGGAAACGGAGAGCAAAGCGAACGTCTGCGTCCTCGGGGCGGAAACGGCCGAGGAGCTCTTCCCCCTGGACGTGCCCGTCGGCAGGACCGTGCGCGTCGGCAGCACGTACTATCACGTCATCGGCGTGATGGAGCACCGGTCCCGAGCCACCGACGAGAATGAGCTGGCCGAAAGCACGTCGACGGCGGTGGGCAGCCGCATCTATGTCCCCCTGGAGACCATCCAGGCGCACTATGGCGACATCATCGTCAAGGAACGGACCGGGAGCGTGGAATTCGAGCAGGTGGTCCTCCACGAAGTCACCGTCAAAGTCGATCAGCGTGACCAGGTCGTCAATGTCTCCCAGGCGGTCAAGTGCCTCCTGGACCGCAAGCACAAGAAAGCAGACTATCGGATGATCGTGCCGCTGGAGCTGCTCAAACGGGCCGAGGAGACCAAACGGATCTTCAGTATCGTGCTGGGCTCCATCGCGGCGATCTCATTGCTGGTAGGCGGCATCGGCATCATGAACATCATGCTGGCCAGCGTCACCGAGCGTACGCGGGAGATCGGGATTCGCCGCGCCCTCGGGGCCAAGCGCCGCCACATTATCACGCAGTTCCTCGCCGAGACGGTCCTATTGTCCGGCGTCGGCGGCATTATCGGCGTGATCGTCGGGGTGACTATCCCGCATTTCGTGACGGTGTTCGCCGACATGAAGACGATCGTGACCCCGTGGTCTCCGATCGTGGCCTTCACCATCTCGGCCCTGGTCGGCGTGATCTTCGGCCTCTATCCCGCCCTGCGGGCGGCCGGCATGAATCCGGTCGAGGCGCTGCGCCACGAGTGAACGCGGACCATGCTCATGTCATGGCGAGGAGCGCAGCAAAGCCTGCCCCTGCGAAGGCAGGGGAGGCAATCTCAACCCCACCGGTGGCAGATTGGCTCGCTTCGCTCGGCCTGACATACCGACGACCCTACCGAACGATCTTGCGTTTGCCCTGGCCCGGCTTCTCTCTGGACCTGAGGCCCGGGGAAGGCTACGATGGGAACCTGTCCAGGACACCATTACTGCGGAGGTGTCTATGTTGCCAAGGATCGGACCGGTTGCGACTTACGGGCTCCTGTACCTCATCGGGGTAATGCTGCATTTCGTGCTCAGTTGGTGGATCGCGAAGCGCTCCAAGCTGCCGCGCCGGGTAGGGGTGACAGTCAGCATGTGCTATCTGCTCGGCATGCTCGTCGGCGCCAAACTGCTCTACGACGCCCGGCACAATCAACTGGACCTCTCCACGCTATTGCAGGCCAAGCATTGGCTGGGCGGCGGCTTGTGGGGCGGCCTGCTGGCCTATTTCGCCCTGGCGATCCCCGCCGTGCTGCTGCTGACCACCCGCAGGCGGGCGGGGCTGGACTTGGTCGCCCTGACCGTCCCAATCCCCTGGATCGCCGCCAAGCTGGGATGCTTCCTCAACGGCTGCTGTCACGGCCGGCCCTGTTCGCTGCCCTGGGCCATCACCTTTCCTCCCGGAGCCCGCACGGCCCCGCCGGGTGTCCCCCTCCATCCGAGCCAACTCTATGAAGTGGGTCTCATGCTGATCATCCTGCTCGTGTTCTCCCGGCTCAAGTCCGACCGGTGGCAAGGCACGAAGCTGCTCTGGTTTCTCCTGATCTATGGTGTGGGCCGGGCCGCCACCGACTTCCGGCGTGGCGACACCGAGGGCCCTCTCTATCTCGACCTGCTGAGCCTGACGCAAGTATTGAGCGTGGTGGCCGCCGCGGCTGCCCTGCTCCTGCTCCTCACTTGGGCGCGCAAAGCAAGCCGCGGCGTTGGACTCCCCAATAGGTCGTGATATGTAGGTGCAGTTAATGGGACAAGACATCGATTTGAAGAAGCTGATTCCGGCAGAGCAGATCGTCGGCGAAGACGACGAAGAGACCGGACTGCTGAAGAAGATGCTGCAAGAGGCTACCGATTACTTGCGGGCCTTTCGCTGGTGTCCGCCCATCGATCAGGTCTACCTGGGATATGGCGTCGGTGGGGTTGTCGCCGTGTTTCTGTTTCACTTCGCCGAGCGAATACAGGGAACTGACGAGTGGCTTTGGGTAGTCACGGGCGATTTGCCCACAGCCTATTCTGTTGTCGACCAAGCTGCCGAACCTGCTTCAGCTCTGAAGGGGTATTGCGAACTCATGGAGGAATGGGCTAAAGCAGTTCTTGGAGGAGGATCTCTCAAGGGCGTCTTCCCTGTGGAGGCGAAACCCACCCTGGATAACGCCGAGAGCTTGTTGAGGAGACTGGATTTCATCAGGACGGAACTCATCCCGTCCATCGAATTCCGGGAATTCGCCACGTGACAACGATGGCTTGGGTTCGTAGTGTGCTCGTAAGAGCATAGAAGGTAGGGGCGAATCATCATTCGCCCAAGGCAGGAATATGCCCCGATAAGACACGAAGGAGCATACCCCAGGCTGGTCGAACAGTTTTTTTCGCAAACGCCCGAACCCCACGCAGGTCACGAAGGTAATACCTATGTCACATAGGGGATTCGATGATACCCCGATAACTCATGGGCAGATCAAGGCTGTTTTCGAGAGCTAAGTCTTTTATCAGATTGGACTTACAAGAAGAATCCGTGAGGGCCTTTCGAACATCTTCATGGACTGCCGTACCCTGGCATTGGACCCGATTTGAAACCGACGCAAATGTCGCTCGTCATCCACAATGACGAGTTCGGTCAAAACGCAACCGGTCATAAGGAGGTCGAGGAATGAAGCACACACTTTTCTCTGTCGCCGTGCTCCTGCTGGGGCCCCCCGGGCTTTCGGCGGCAATCAAGGATGCGGAATCCGCCACTCACAGTGACGATGCCGCCCGCTATCAAGTCGTGAACACGTATGAGTATCCGGGCTTCAAGCTGATCCAGTTGAACCTGCCGACCTTGTCGCACTACTCGTACCTGCTGGTCAGTGATGGACAGGCACTTGTGGTCGATCCAGGGCGAGACATTCAGACGTACCTGGAGACCGCCAGACAGCAGAACTTCAAGATTATCGGTCTCTATCTGACTCACTCCCACGCGGATTTCGTGGCGGGACACATGGAGATGGTCAAGGCCACAGGGTGCCCCATCTATCAGAGTGACAAGAGCAAGGCCGAGTACAAGATCGAGCCGGCACACGAGGGAACAGCGGTCCAGGTCGGCCAAGCTTTGGTGAAATCCATCGAGACCCCGGGGCACGTTGTAGACGGGACGAGTGCTCTGGTCTATGCCAGGGGCAAGGACACACCCGAATTGATCTTGACTGGCGATTACTTGTTCGTCGGCAGCGTGGGCCGGCCCGATCTCGTGGTTGGCACAACCGCCGCAGCTCTGGCCGGCATGGCTTTTGACACATGGCAGACCAAGGTCTCCAAGCTGCCCGACGGCGTGATCGTCTTTCCGGCCCACGGAGCGGGCTCGCTCTGCGGTGCTCACCTGAGAGACAGCCCTCACTCCACCATAGGGGAAGAACGCAGTTCCAACCCCTACCTGCAACACAAGGCCAAGTCAGAGTTCGTCACGACAGTGCTGTCGGACCTGAGCGAGCCGCCGCAATACTTCGGGCACAATGCAGCGATGAATCGCAAGGGACCCGACCTGGTCAACTGGGATCAGCCTCTGACGACCAAGCGGACGCCGAGCTTGGAACTGACGGACTCGGGCAAGTACTACGTCGTGGACATCCGCGACGCCAAGGACTATGCCGCCGGGCACATCCCCAACTCAGTGAACATCGCGCTGCGTGGCCGTCTGGAGACCTGGGTCGGCATCATGGTGCCCTGGGGCTCCGATGTCGTTTTGTGTGGTGAGGTGGAGGACCTCAAACAGGCCCTGCACCGCCTGCACCGCGTGGGCTACACAGGCCAGTACGTTCTGTTCAGCGAGTGGCAGAAGGCAGGTTTGGCCATGAACAAAGACGAACTCATGACGCCGCAACAGCTCTACGCCGCGATGCAATCCGGGAAAGAGCCGTTGATCGTGGATGTGCGTCTGCCGAACGAATGGATGGGCCTGCGCATCGGGACTGTCCTGAACCTGCCGTTGAACAAGCTGAGCGAACTATCCGCCAAGTTGAACCCCAGCGAGCCGGTCGTGGCCGTGTGCAACTCTGCCTATCGGTCTACGATGGCGATCGGCGTTCTGGAGCGGAAAGGGTTCACGAAAGTCACGAGTCTGGCCGGTGGCAGCGAGGCGTGGATCGCCGCCGGCTATCCGGTGTATGGCGCGGAAACCAAGACCACGGTGGCGACTGTGCCTAAGCGGGTGGTTTCATTGCCGGAGCGAATCTGTCCCGCCGAGCTGAACCGGTTAATGATGGACCTGCCCGGCACTTATGACCTGGTGGACATTCGCCCGGCACAGATGTTTGCCGACTACAGCCTGCCAGGATCCGTTAACGTGGACATCGCCGACCTGATCGGCAATCCGGCCTGGTTGACCGGCGCCGGCCCGCTCATCATCGTGGACCGCGACGGGTCGCTGGCCATGGCGGTCGCAGGCATTCTCTCGCAGAAGACTCAGCGGCAGATCAAGGCCGTCTTTGGCGGTCTGGATGCCTATTGGTCGCAGACGCAACTCGGCGCACCCACGACGCCGACCTCATCGGCGCCGACGGTTACGCCTCCTCGGGTGATGCCTTCGCCGACGCCTGCCCCGGCCGCTCCGGCGCGGCCGGTCCCAACACCACCAACCAAGAAGAGTGCGGGGTGCTAAGCCATGGACGACAAAGAGAGCATGCCTGATCGCTACATGAATCCCTATTTAGCCGGCGTCCTGCTGGGCCTCGTTCTGCTAGCCTCGTTCCTGGTCTTAGGCGCTGGGCTCGGGGCTTCGGCAGGCATCGCCCGAATCGCGGCCGGGGCCGAGCTATGTGTTCTGCGAAGCCACACCCTGACCAGTGAATATTTCGGGAACTGGGGGACGCAGCCCCTGCGCTACTACCTTGTCTTCATGTTCGTCGGCATCTTCGTCGGCGCGCTGTTCTCGGCGTTGCTGGCTGGGCGCATCCGGCTTTCGCTGGAGCGAGCCACAGGGTTCTCCGGCCGTTCCCGCGCGGTCCTCGCCCTCGTCGGCGGCCTCCTCGTGGGTTTTGCCAGTCGTTTGGCCAGCGGCTGCACCTCCGGGCAGGCCCTGACTGGCTCAGCCCAACTCATGACGGGCAGTTTCGTTTTCCTGATCTGCGTGTTCGTCGGTGGATATGGATGTGCCCATCTGGTAAGGAGGCAGTGGAATGATTAGCACGTTCTACTCGCTCGATGCGCTTGGCTCGAGCCAGGCCTTTGTGGCGGCCCTTGTCATCGGCCTGCTGTTTGGCCTCGTGCTCGAACGTGCCGGCTTTGGCAGCAGCCGGAAACTGGCGGCCGTCTTCTATTTCAGGGACATGACCGTCATCAAGGTGATGTTCACGGCGGTGCTGGTAGCGGCCATAGGGTTGGCCTATGCTCGGCTCTTTGGCCTGGTGCAGGCTGACGATGTGTATCTGCTCCCAACTGTCTATGGCGCCCAGATTGTTGGCGGGCTGCTGTTCGGCGTCGGCTTCGTGGTGGGTGGCTGGTGCCCGGGGACGGCCGCCGCCGGGGTAGCCTCCGCCAAGCTGGACGCCCTGATCTTTCTGGGCGGGACCGTTCTCGGCAGTGTCCTGTTCAATGAGCTGTTCGGCGTGGTCAGATCGGTGTACACGGCCGGCGAGCGCGGCGTCCTTTTCGTTTACGACAGTCTGGGCATATCTCAAGGGGCATTTCTGGTCATCTTCGTCATGGTTGGAGCGATCTTCTTTGGCCTGTGTGAATGGGTGGAGAAGGCACGTGGACACGCCCGCGGGATACGGCCCGCCGTCGTGATGTCGCTGGGTCTGATCCTGCTGGCCCTGGCGACAGGGATGGCGGTGTCTCCATCCAGCGCAGCACGCCCGGCAGAGACTGCGGGGCTTTCGACCGAACAACAACTGCTACAGCAGATCGATCAGGCCGCTGACCACATCGAACCGGAGGAACTGGCGGAGCGCCTGGCTCGTGGCGAGCCGGATCTGTTGGTGGTAGACGTCCGGCCGCCCGCAGAATACGCCGCTTTTCACCTTCGCGGGGCCGTGAACGTTCCCCTGTCCGAACTGCATGAATACCTGCAGCCGTACCGCAATCGCGGGATGATCGTGCTGTACTCCAACGGCATGACCCATCCAGCCCAGGCCAGAGACTCCCTCGCGCGGAGCGGATTCGACAATGTCTACATGCTGACGGATGGACTGGATGGATTCGTCCAGCGTTGTCTCAGGCCGGTATCCTTGCGTTCTGAACCTTTGACGGCCGCGGGAGCGGCCCGGGTGAACCAGTGGCGGCAGCACTTCATGACCGTGCCGGCGAGTCCGGCGCAATCACAGCAACTGCCGGCGGAGGAGCAGTTCCCTCGGCTGGTGGAAACCGAATGGTTGTCCAAACAAATTGGGCCGCCTGGTCTCGTGGTCCTCGACATGCGGACCCAGCCGGAATACAACACCAGCCACATCCCTGGCTCCCTGCGTCTTGATGGCGAACACCTCCGGGGCAACATCGGAGGTGTCGGGTCCAAATTGTTGCCCGCGGACATGCTGGGGCGTCATCTTTCATTCATGGGCGTCACGCCGCAGAGCACCATCGTGCTCGTGCCCGGCGCCAAGGTACACGACGCCACCTTGGTTGCCGTCGCTCTGGAACGTGTGGACCATGTGCGGTACACTGTCCTCAATGGAGGATACGACAAATGGGTGGCGGAAGGCAGAGCGGTCGGAGTGGACTTGCCCTCCGTAGCAGCAACGTCATACTTGGTCAATGGCCCAGCCGACACGTTCACCGTGGACTATGTCGCTGTCTTGCAGGCGGTCGAACGCAAGAATGCGGTGATTCTCGACGTGCGCCCCGCTGATTATTACAGCGGCCAGAAATCGGACGAGGGCCGGGCCGGCCATATTCCCGGGGCGGTGAATCGGCCCTACACGGAAGACGTCCTCAAGACGGACAAGTACACCGCGTTCAAGCCACCGCCTGAACTGGAGAAGGCATATCAGGCTCTCATCCCGCGTAAAGATGCCAAGATCATTGTCTACTGCCGCACGGGCCACCAGGCCAGTCAGACGTTCTTTGTGCTCTCTCAATTGCTGGGGTACACAAATGTGTCCTGGTACGACGGCAGTTGGAGCGAGTGGGCAGCACGTCTGGAGTTGCCCATCGAAACGTCTGCTACTGCAGGCAAGTAGGAAGAGTGCGACAAGTGGGTTTATGTGCTCCAAGAAACTCCGCAAGAATCAGTTGAGGTCGTCGTAACGGGCACCGATCGGAGTGAGGGCAATGCCTCGCTGGCCGAACAACTGGCCATTGCGAGGCAGAGTAGTCTTTGTCTATTCCTTTGCTCACGGCATTCGCACGCCGAGGAGCAACGGACTGACCTTCTGGGCATATGTCCACATTCTCCATCCGTGGGTCCTACCGGGCTTGCTGCTGGGAATCGTAGCGTGATATGGTCACCACTGCTCTGGTTTCTTCTCCTCTACGGAGTGGGCCGGGCCGCCACCGACTTCCTGCGGGGTGACACGGAGGGTCCCCTCTATCTCGGCCTGGTGAGCCTGACACAACTGCTGAGCGTGGCTGCCGCCGCAGCCGCTCTAATCCTGCTCCTGGCACACGCGCGCAAAACCGACCGCGCGGTGGAACTCCCGACGGGATTGTGATGCCAGTTCCGCCTTCAGGCGGGTCAAACCAGTCCGTATGGCCTTTGGAATTCCGCGTTCACGCGGTCCCAGAGACAAGGAAACCGCAGAGGAACGCCGATTCACCCGGCCCGGCCTTCGGCCGCAGCCAAATCGACTCGCGCGGAGACGCGGAGGCGCAGAGATCAGAATTGTAGGGTGGGGCTTGCCCCACCGATTCTTCTGACGACGCGGTTTTGGTGGGGCAAGCCCCACCCTACATACCCTGCGCCCCTGCGTCTCTGCGCGAGATACAATTCTTTCTTCGATAAGGGTACAGGGGCAAGAAGACAGGACCAGTACGCGGGACGAAAGAACTTCTTTCCCGACTCTCAAGATGTCCCTCGGAATCGCGAAATTGTTAATTTGAGAGCTTGTCCTGCGAAGCCCCTCGGCAAACTGATGGCCGCAGGTACAGGATGGGCTCGGCCCGATGCGGATTCCTCGTATTTCAAGGGGCCGCCAATCCTGCCGGACTGGCGGCCCATCTCCGTTAGCCAAGTGGGAGAAGAGGACTATGACTTGGCTACTCGGTCGGCCCTTCCCGTATTATTGACCAGGCCAAAGTCGAGGTTGTCTGACTTACTTCCGGTAGTACCAGCCGGTCAGGACGAACTCCTCTTGGGCGCCGAGCAACAACTCCGGACGCTGAAGAGCAGCCAGGATGTTCTGCTGCACCGACATAGTTGCCACCCGGGCAATGGTCATGGTGCCATTGACGTACCACGCCCAATCACCGGCCGCGTGAATATCGGCGTAGACGCCGCTCGTCTTGGTTACCGTGACGAAAGCATCCGGCGCGTTATGGACCGCGACCCCGAAGGCACACACGATATTGCCCTTGGCGTCCAACTTGGAATGGACCGCGTTGGCATCCGCCACGAAGGTCCCCTTCACGTCGCCGATGATCTGACCGGCGTTTCCGTCCGGGCCAACACCGCCTTGTTTGGTCAAGGTGAGGCGACCCGCAAACCCCGCGCGCAGGACCATCTTCTCGTCGACGCTCGGTGCTCCCGTCGTGGTGGTCTCCAACTTGCCGGAGACGTTGTCGCCGAGGAATTTGGCGTTGACCGTGGCGGAGCATTTGTGCCAGGGCCAGGGACCGCCGCCCCAACTCTGATGCCACACGGCGCCGGCGGCGCCGAAGCTGGGGGCGACGCCCATGCCGTACTCGCAAAAAGCCTTGGGCTTGAGACTCTCCACCGCCTCATATTGGCCGCTGAGGGCGAAGTCGCCAAGGCCGCCAACCAGCGGCACCTTTCCCCCAAGGGCTTGCATGATGTTGTCCTGGAGCTTGACCCCTTTGAGCAGGGGCATGGCATACAGGCCGGCCAACTGCAACCGCCAGTCTCCCACCTGCTTGACATAGGCGAAGACGCCGGTGGCTTCCTTCAGTGTCGCTGTGGCCTCCGGCCCCGGCGGATGGAAAGGCGCCAGCGCCATGCCGCTGCCCTGGTCCACGATGACTCGTGCCGCATTGAGATCAACGATATTGACGCCGACGCAATTGAGAACCATCGTCCCAATAACCCCATTGCCGTTGTTCTGATCGTGAGCGGACAGGGTCAACGTGCCCGCGATCGGGAGAGTGGCGACCAGATCCGCGCTGACTTTGGCCGGGGCCGTGGTCTGGATAGCCAGGATGCTGGACACGTTGGAGCCGAGCAACGGTTGGGCGGTCGTGCTTTCAGACCAGATCCAGGGCCCCTGCCCCCAGTTGATCTGCCAAGTCCCCTTGCCACTGACCAGTTCGATCGTGGTTCCCGACCCGTAGTCGGCAAATGATGACAGAGTGGCGAGTTTAGTCACGATCAAACCAGATATCCCGGAGGCCGTGGAGCCATCGTTGGGGATGGGAGTCATGGCAATATTGAGAGTCGGGTCGCCAGCCACGAAGACGTACGTCACTACGCCACCACCTTTTCCGGAGACATTCCCTTGAGCGCGGAAGAAGTCAAAACTCTCCAGAATCTTGACACCTTCCACAGTGATGTCGGCGAGGCGGCTATGTCCGAGTCCATCATAGTATATGATCTGGAGCTGGTATGACATACCGACCGTCAAACCGCCGAGAGCCACCGAGGTGGTGCATTGCCCGGGGCCGTCATTCCGGGCAATCATCCCGCCGAGGAGTCTGTCCAATTCAGAATCTCCCGTGTTTGGGTATATACCCCCAGGCCATTTGGTGATCACGAGTTCCATTGTCTTGACACAGGTCACGCCAGGATAGTAGCTGTCATCCTGAAAGACAAAGCTGCCGAACTTGGGGGTTCCGTTGTTGCCGAAGTTGATGGCGTAAACAACTTCTCCGGATAGATCCAAGTCCGCTACCGTATTCACCGGTGAAACCACAACGTTGCCACCCTCGGCAAGGCTCCCAAACAAAACCAGTACAAGAACCGAACCCACACTGAAGCTGATAGCTTTCTTACTCATGTCACACTGCTCCTTTCTCGTCTCTTGCATGATCGAAACCGTTGTCTGCCCGCCTGTTCTTGCGTCTATCCCATAGCACAGTCCTCCATCGGATGGTACTGACGTAACCAGATCCCTTCTGGGTGGCCACGTCGGCCTCAACACATCTCCGTCTGCTACCTGAATTACGCCGGGAGACCGGGAATCTCGCCGCGAGGACAAAAAAAGGAGTAGAAAACAGTAAATGACATAAATCGCCCGAGAAGACGGTTCTGAACCACGGAGGGCACCGAGACCACAAAGCCAGAACAAGAAATGGCGGAGGAAAGGACTTGCGGCTTCCCGGCGGTGCGGCCTTGCGTTAGAATAGTTGTGGTTTGGAGTCCGGCGGGACGCCGGGGATGCAGATCAGGAAGACAGGGCAGGTTTTCGGAGGCCACAACGTGGCGAGACGCCATGACCATACCTCGCTGGGTGGGGAAGCAAGGGCCTTTCCGCCGACGAAATGGACGTGGCTGCTGTCTTGTCCCCAGCGAGAGGCCGTGTTGGCGGAACTGTGCCGGAAGTACTGGAAACCCGTCTATTGTTACCTTCGGAGCATGGGGCTCGGGAATGAGCAGGCCAAGGACCTGACCCAGGGGTTCTTCACGGACAAGGTGCTCGGGCAGGACCTGGTTCAGAAAGCCGACCGGGAGAAGGGCCGGTTTCGCAGCTTCCTGCTTCGGTCCGTGCACAATTACGTGGTCAGTGCCCTGCGTTCGAGTAAGGGGCACCCCTCGCTTGAGGCCGCGCCGGACGTGGGGACAACGAGCGACGACCCCGAGGTC
>CAYHAJ010000158.1:0-40717 GCA_964354535.1 uncultured Pirellulales bacterium | reverse complement strand
CGCCGATCTTTTCCAGGAGCTTGTACCGCCCAATGATCGTACCCGGGTCCTCGGAAAGGGGCAGATCGCCCAAGGAAGCCGGAGGGCTCAGAATCGGACCGTGCAGAAAGCCGCCTCCCTGACCATGGACCTTTAACAGAGCGTCAATCTCCGTGCGCAAGGAAGGATCGTCCCGGCAAGCGTCGTCCAGATAGGCCGCCCGTTCGCTTTCGGACTCTTTCTCCATTGCTTCACAGAAGATCAACTTTATCTTCTCAATTGTCTTCACGACGATACTCCCGGGAAGTCCATTCTTCTCTTAGTGCGAAAACGGAGCCGGCGACCCGACACGATTTTTGCGGAATTCTGAGGAAATCCGGCCCAGGGGCTACCCGGCTCGCGGTGAGGGCGAGAGCGCCCCTGTTCTTCCGTGGCGAGGACATCCTGTCCTCGCAGCGCGGGCAGGATGCCCACGACACGCAAGGGCGAGACGCCCTCGCCACGACGCGCCACGATCTGTGCAGGGGTCTACGGCTCCCCGCGAATCTCGCGATGAAGCCAGGCCCTGGCAAAAGCCCAATACCGCTCGGCGGTACGGCTGGAAACGCCCAGCAGATCAGCGGCCTGTGCCAGGGACAATCCTGCAAAGCAGTGCAACTTGATCAGGTCTGCCAGCGTGCGATCTTCCGCGGCAAGGCGTTCCAGGGCCTCGTGGAGAGCGAGAAGATCGTCGGGACTGATCTCCGTGTCCTCGGGCAAGTCGTCGGTTTCCAGATCGGCCCTCTTCCCGGAGCCACCCCCATGTTTGAGGCTCTTCTTCCGACGCGCATTCTCCACCAGGATCCGCCGCATCGCCTCGGCTGCGGCCATGAAGAAATGATTGCGGCTGTTCCAACTCCGGCAATCGGCTTCCACCAGGCGCAGGTAAGCCTCGTGGACCAGGGCGGTCGCCTGCAAGGTCTGGCCGGGAGTCTCATGCGCCAGCTTCTGGGCGGCCAGAAGGCGGAGTTCCTCATAGACCAGGGGCAAGAGCTCGTCCGTAGCTTTGGTGTCCCCCCGTTCGATGGCGTTCAAGATGCGTGTGACATCACTCATGCCGACTCTCCACCGTTTCCGACCATTGACAAGATCATTGTCTCGAAAATGGGGGCGATTTCAAGTCTTGAGTTCGGAGTGGGTCCCCAAACGTGACAATTCGCGTTTGGGAGCCCAGTTCCGCCTTATGAGTTTTGACAGACAAGATCGGTAATCCAAGTCCGTGGATGGCTGGGTGCCACGCCCCAGCGGAGCTTGAGTGTGTTCTCCTTGTGCGAAAGAGCACGGTCAAACAAGTTTGGCCGTGGCACCCAGGGATTACCGAAGTTGTTCGTCAAAACTCATCAGGCGGGAAAGACCAGTCCGACCCGCGCAAACGCGGGACTCCGAACGGGCGGCAGTCCGAGTAGAGAGAAGAATCGACGGGTCCCGTTTCACTCGCGCTTCTGGATCGGCCAGACGATCGTGTTGAGTCCTTCCTTGAGGTCGGCCAGCGGGCCGGCGACGAATCGCGTGCGGCTCTTGCCGTTGATGTCGGTGCTGACTTCGAGCGGCTTTCCGGAACGGTCCTCTATTGTCTGGCCGACCGTGGGAAAGACGCCGACCAGTTCGGCGTTGACCCGCGGTCCTTCTGCGGCGATGGTTGCCACATTTACGGAGAACGCGATGGCGACTCCGCGCGACCGGTCCTCGACGACCAATCCTGTGACGTAGGGGTCAACCACGCTATCCTTGTCGCCGAAGGTGCTCTTCTTGGCCCCTTCCAGAAAGACGTTGTGCTCCGAGAGGTAGCCGGGGGCGTTCTTCACCCGATCCAGGCCTTGTCGGATAGAGAGGTTGTTGAACCACTTGTCGTCCTGGGCGGTGCCGGTCTTGCGCCCGACCATCTGCGTGGTGTGCGGCTTGTAGTACTCGGAACGGCGTCCGGTGTCGGGACTATAGTCGTACCCGCAATCGACGAACAGATTGTGGGCGAAGACCGTGGCCTCCGAGTTGCTCCGGACCGCCGGTCCCATGAGGACATTGTTGTCGACCAGGGCGGGGCCGTGGTTCATCTCCAGGAACACCGTGGCGGCTTCGGTGTTGTAGATGACGTTGCCCGTGATACGCGTGCCCTGGTTGCCGAAATCCATCCAGATCCCGAATGCCCCCTCGATCTGCCGATAGACACCCCGGATCAGATTGCCACAGATCACGGTGTCGACGCTGTTGTGGAACTTGATGGCGGCGGTTTCCCACCCGCCGAACTCCCGGCGGTAGTTCGTGTCTTCGATAAAATTGCCGCTGATCAGGCACCGGGTGGCCCCCTTCTGGCCGGCGATACCCGCCTGCCCGCACCGTCGAATGATGTTGTTGCGCACGATGTGCTCCCCGAAGGCATCGATGTCCCGGTAGTCCACGTCCGGCGCATGGCCCAGGATGATACCCACGCAACGGGCGTTGGTGACCGTACAATTCTCGATAATCCAGTATTTGCCCATCCGGGTGCCGACGGCGCCCATCTGCAGGGTGAGATTCGGCGGCGCCCAATTTGCGGCGGCGTGCATAAAGTGGAAACCATCGATGGTGATGTTGCGCAGACCCGTAATCTCGGGCATAAAGATGCTCTCGCGAACATTGATCTCGGCCAATTCCACATTGGGATTGGCCCGGCCGAAGTTCGCGTGAATCGTCGTCGTGTCCCCGTCCGCCTGACAAGACCAGGTGCGCTCGATGTCCAGCACCGCCTGGACCGTCTGCTTCTCATACAGAGCTTCGCCATTGAGATAGACATCGCCGCGATGATGCCATTGGCCGTAGTTGAGCCAGCCCCCGGAAACCGTTAAGGCATAGGGATTGTACTCGCCAAAGAAGGAATTCGGCAGCTCCACTTTCCAGATGCCGCTGGGTTCGCGCATCCAGGCCGTGATCTGCTCGGAGCCTTTGACGAAGACTTGTTCGCCCGGCGCCGCTCGGTACGTGATGCGTTGGCTGTCATCCGTACCGCCCCGGACGGGCTTGACCCACTCGCGGTACGTGCCGGCGTGGACAATCACGGTATCGCCGGGCAGCGCCACGGAGGCCGCCTGGTTGATCGTCAGGTATGGCTGCGCATCGCTGCCGGAGGCCGAATCGCTTCCGGTCTTGGCGACGTGGATCTCCCGCGCGAAAACGCCTGCGGGTCCCGATACGGCACCGATCAACACCGCCAGCAGTAAAGCTGATTTTCTCATCCCAGTACCCCTCTCTATAGCCAGGTATTCTGTGACTTCGTGCAGAGTGCTTCTGCCCGCCAGGCGTTTCATGATACCGTGGCAACGCACCCGATCTCAAGAGCGCCCTTGCGACCACGGTCCGCGCCGTATACATTCTCTCTCATGAGATCGAGGAGAATCAAGAGGCTGGTGGTCGCGGCGCTGGCGGTTCTGGTGCTCGTCCTGGGCACAAAGGTCGGTAGCCGATGGTGGATGCTACACCGCTTGACAGGTCCCGCCGCAGGGGCATCCAGGATACGGACGGTCACGGAACTACCGCAACTGCCCAGGGTGCCATGGCGGTACCTGTTTCGAAATCCCAGTGGCCAAGAGAAGGACAAGCTCCTGCGCGACATTCTCGAAGCGAAATTGAGCACGTATCCGACGGAGCCGCTCCCCTTCCCGCGCGCGGGCAAGCACCGGACCATGGGCTTCACCAACTTCGAACCGACGGAACGGGACATCGAGATTCTGGCGGCGCACTATGATGTGTTCTATCTCGGTGCCGTGGCGAGCCATCGCATCCCGGTGATCAAACGATACAATCCGCGCGCGAAGGTGCTGATGTACTTCGCCTGCAGCTTGACGCGGGAGGCGAAGCTCCACGATGCCGGCAGCGTGGATGAGGAGAATACCGATTGGGTCTTGAGGAATCACAGCGACTGGCTCCTGAAGAACAAGCAGGGCAAACCGGTCGAAGGCCGATCCTGGAGCGTGAAGTACTGGGCGGACCCCGGCAACCGACAATGGCAGGAATTCTTTGCCACGAAGTTGAACGCGGCCCTCGACCAGAGCGGCGGCCCCTGGGATGGGGTGATCCTGGACGAGTTCTTGACCGGGCACGAGAGCACCGCCGCGTCGTGGGCGGGAGGCGGCGCGGTCCAAGCCCACTACACGACGGACCAGGCTTGGCAGGAGGCCCAGCTTGCATTCTTGAGATACGTAGCCCCACGCGTCAAGGCGCCGCTGGTGCCCAACGTGGAGCCGGTCGTGCTGAACCCGACCAGTGCGGGTTTCCGTCCGGAGTTCTTCACGGAAGTGCAACGGATGGCGGGCGGCGCGGAGGCAGAGATCTTCGTGTATCACCGGGCGCACCCCAGCGGTTTCCTGGGCAAGGAGATGGTGGAGGTGTATCTGGAGCGGGCCCGCCAAACACCGCCGGGTAAGATGATGTTCCTGAATTCCGCCACCGCCGCCGGCTTCGGCGGCAATCCCGACCTGACCTTGTTCACCTACTTCACCTACCTGCTGGTCGCCGGTCCTGAGCGCGAGGTCTATTGGACGTGCAAAGAGGGAGACTCGGAGATCCCCCATTTCTGGTACAGAGAATTCGACCTGAAACTGGGCCCACCGCAAGAGGAAATGCAGACCGTAGGCGGCCTCTGGAAACGGGACTTCGCAAATGCCACGGTAGTAGTGAATCCCAACCAGGACACGGCGGAATATTCCTTTACCGGTACATGCGTGGATGTGTCGGGCAACCCACTGCGCAGTCCCCTCACCCTTGAGACTCAGACAGGAATGCTCCTGATCAGGAACAAGGCGATCCTGGATGTCTTTGCGCCTTGAATCCCGACGGGCCAGCCCGGGAGGGCGAAAGATCATAGCCCAGCGATTCATCGCTGAGGAACAAGAGCCAAAGACCAAGCGAGTCCCGGCAGGGACGAAAGAAGACACTCGGCTTGGCGTCCCCGTTTCTTTCGCCCCTACGGGGCTCTGGACCTCTTGGCATTGGCACCCACCGTTGAAACGGTGGGCTATGGTCGATCGTCCCTACGGGACTTACTGGGATAAGGAGTGGAGAGCCCGGCCCCTGGGATGCTGAGTGTGGAGCGCCGCCGTCAGACCTTCGCGGACGGCCCGCAACATCGGGAACTCCGAGCCATCATAGTGCCCGAGGGTGATGCCGTCCACGCCGCACTCGACCGCGATTTTGATCCCTTCACGGATCAACTCGGGTGTCGCTTTGGGCCGGACCGCGACAGCCGAGAGCAGCCGGAAGTCTTTGCCCAGGACCCGCCGCTCGTCGGTCAGCCATTGACGTTTACCTTTCATCCTGCCGGGATCATCCTGCTGCTCCGTGTAGTCACACACACGCACGGAATCCAGGTGCGCTTTGAGACGAGTGAGGTCGAGGCCCCAGTCTGGAGCGTTGCGGAAGCAGTCGTTGAAGCGCAGATCGACGCCCTGCCGGACGGCATGAACGCGGTCGTGCATCGCTCGGTAGAACTGCGTGGCCGAGTGCCGGCGGAACGCCTGCCATTGGTCAAGCTCGGGCTGGGCCTTCGGATTCGCCTGCAGGATCGCCTTGGCCTTCTCCAGATCGAAGCCCGCCTCCTGCGCCGCGCGCCGGCAGGAATCGCAAAAGCAGCCGCCTTTGTCCGGCCCGCCCGGCATAAAGGGAATCATACAGGTCTGGAGGTAATCCACGTCATAATCTGCCGCCAGATCCGACGCCAGGGCCAGAACGTACTGGCGTGCATCCGGGTTGTTGAGACAGATGGGATAGCCCCGTCCGTAGACGGTCCGTGGCTCGCCGCGGATGTCTCGCTGCACGCAATCGAGGAATTCGCTTTTGCCGCGCTCGGCATCCAGGACGGTATGCGAGATCTCCACTCCTGTCTTGAGACCCCGCTTGCGAACCGCCTGAACAAGGACCTTGAGCCAGTCCGTCTGGTTGAGCCAGTCGTAGTCCGACAGCCGCGGCTGGATGCGGCCGTAGCGGTTGCGGTCCGAGTGCCAGTAGATCCGGGAGTCCTCGGCCTGCCAGGTCTTGCGCACCGGATTGTGCGGGAAGACGGGACTGGTGAGCGGTCGCTTCTCGTAGTGCATCAGGGCGATCAAGTACACCGAATTGACCGCCGCCATTTCCTGGAGGTTGTCGAGGATCTTCTCGATCCCTTCGTCGTGCAACTCCCAGGCATACAGGCTGGCGGAAACCTCGAATGGCGCCGTGCGGTTCGTGAGCGCCTCGCCGGCCTCAAGCCGCTGGCACAGACGCAGTGACCCGGTGGCTAGGACCGCGGCTCTCAGAACGTCACGACGCGTGTGGATGGGCTGCCCCCGATGTCCCTGATTCATACATCTCTCCTACTTCTTCGCCAGCGCGATGTCTTCGGCGACCTTGTCCGTCAACTGGTTGAGATCGACATAGCCGCTGCGCGTCAGCAATTGAGGCCGGTACTGGCGGGTAGCGACGGCCGCATATTTCTTCCAGTGCTCCAACGCCGCCTCCAGATGTTTGACTGCGGAAGCACGCTGCTCAGATTGGCCGGTCTTTTCGAACAGGGCCAGATCTGTCGCACCGAGGATTTTCTCCGCGTAGTAATCTCCCAGATGCGCCATCGCTTTCCAGTCGCCGATGGTCAAACGCAGTTCCTTGTTGGCGGGCGACTCGGGCAGTTCCTCGACCAATTGCCGCGTGGTCTGCGCGTAGCTCTTCAATGCCTGCGCGACCTGCGGGGGCGTGATACCGTTCATGGGCCTGTTGCCCAGCAGGTTGTCACGATACGTTCGGATGTTGAGGATGCCGCTGCCGGGCATCGTCTCGCCTGCTACGAAGTGCTTCACGGTGTAGAAGCCTCGGTAGCTCGGATGACTGAGGCAGGCTTCCGGGAGCCACTTGAGGTCGATGTCGCCCCAGAAGAAACGGGTGATCTGCGGAATGATCTTCGAAGCGTTGGACGAAGCGGCGAATAGCTTGTCCACCGGCGCTTGCGGGAACCGCGTCTCCAGTGTCCGTGTGAACAGGGCGTCCGGCAGTCCGGGATCGTAGCTAAGCCGGCCCCAGAGCATGAAGCTGTACCATTGCTTCTTGATTACGAGCTGACGCGGCGTGTCCGGCTCGGTGCTGAGGAACTCGCGGCCCCAGATGTAACCGTCCGGGCCCATGTAATAGCCGGCCAGCTTGTCCGGTCCCGGCATGGCCCGCACATACGCCCGGGCATACGCCGGGTCGCCCCAGCGGAAGCTGTAGATGTCGTCGTTCCGCACGGTCAGCCACGTCCGCAGGTTCGCAGGCAGCGCCGCCAGGGTGTCTTTGGCAAATGGTGGTGTGGGCGAAGAATACATGTGAGCGACGGAGTATTTATAACTGAAATCGAACGTGTCGGGATAGTCCTTCCACTCGTCCAGGATGGATTTCATATTCGTCTGGTGGAAACGGTGGACCAGGCGAATGGAGCGCTTCGGCTGCAGTCTCTTCACGTCGCGAATACCCTCGCCATACGTCTTCCACAGCCATTTCTCGTTGCTGAACTCGCCTTTGAGATTCTGCATGTTCTCGCCGGCCGTAATGCCGAAGCCCGCCAGCAGTGGGTACGTGAGCAGGGTCTCGCGCACGCTCTTGCGGAAGTAGTCAATTGTCGTCGGATTCGACTGGTCCCAGGTGATGCCGTACTTGCCGTCGGCGCCCCAGACGAAGATGTTCCAGGTGAAGAGGTACACTTCGATGCCACGGTCGTGGGCACGCTGCATGACCTGACGCCAGAACGCGATTTTCTCCTCGATGGTCATCTTCTTGAGCGTTTCCAGATTCGCCAGATGGCTGGGGCGGACCATGTCCTTGGCGCTGAGCGAGTAGCTGCTGTCAAATTTCACCGTGGTCCGCATCACGTCCGCCAGGGCCACCTCCGGATACTCCGGCACCTTGACCAGGGACGGGAACGGATGGAGATTCCACAGCGTCAGGACGTTGAACCGGTCCCGCGCCATCTCATCCAGGAATTCCCGCCAGAAGTCCAGGCTCCACATCTCGGGGATGTTCTGCTGGGCGGCATCGCCGGCATCGGAGTAACTTGGTGTCCGGGCATCCAGCGGGATATTGAACTTGATGCCGCGCTTCGCAATGTAGGGTGAGTGCTCACCCTCTTGGGTCTCTGCCAGGGTACCCAGACGAATTGCCTCCGCCAGGTCCAGCCCACCATACATCGCGCCCACGGGATCGGACCCGAGGACCGCGTAGGTGGTCTGCGCCCTCTCGGTCTTCTTGCGTAGAGCGTACGACTGGCCGTCTGACTCCTTCGGGGGTGCCACGCTCAGCGTAGTTGCCAGCCGCCGAGCCTCCTCGTTGGATGAGGCCAGGACGATCCGGACCGCCTGTGGAGCCTTCGCCAAGTCATCCACGCCACCCCTGATGGCCGTGTCACCCCGGGCCTCCAAGGCCGCAACGATCTCAGCCGCGGCAAACTCGGTTTGAGGCACGCCGCGGCCGTACCGCAAGGCCACATCCGCGCCGGCAGAGTCCCCCGGGGAAATCGTCAGCAGAACTCCTGCCGCCCATGACAGATTCATCATGAAACGTTTCATTTTGATCGTCCCTTCTCTATTTCTGGCTTTTGAACTCCCTGACGAACTGCGCCGTCAGGTCGAGGTACTTGTACCCATGCTCGAAGGTCGCTTCGATGTGGCTGAACTCCGCCAGCTCATTGAAGGTGGAAATGTGCAGCCAGTCGGGATGAGAGCTCATCGCGGCCTCGAAGGTGCCCCGGTAATAGGCTCCTTCCGGGTCGTCCGGGTAATTCACCCCGAATTTGGTCCGGTCTTTCCAGCCCGCGCCTTTGAAACCGCCGTTCTTCGTCTTGCGTCCGGGATTGCGGGTCTCATCGTAGCCCGGCGAGATCGTGGCATGATGCTGCGCGGGCTTGCCATTCTCGAGGCCCTGGGCCTTGTTGTAGTCGTCGATGTGTCCCCGCATGGTCTTCATGAAGTCCGCCAACTGACAGTCCTCGATGTCCACCAGCGTGTACTCCTCCAGGGAACGGAACGGCCCCAGGTACGCTCTTCCTTTGCCATTCTGATAGCTGCCGGACATGATCGGGAAAGCCTTGATCCCGGCTTTTTCCAGTCGGTCGAACACGCCCTGCCATTCGGCCGGCGTGTGTCCCCAGGCCGTCCAGATCATCACGACGGGACAACCTTCCACCTTCAGCATGGCCGGATGATCTTTGTACCGGTTCAAGAAGTAGAACAGGTCGTGATCCACGGTCTCCAGGGGCGCCCGGCCATGCTCGTAGTCGATGGTGATCTTCAGGTTGTGGGCGACCGCTTTTTCAAAGACAGTGTCCAGGATCGCGTTCGGCCCGTTCGCCCTGGTCTCGTACCACCAGGACACGGCTAGGGCATCGATCAGGGCGCGGTTCATCTGCTGCATGTGCTTCTCGATGATGGTGGGATCCCACGAGTTGTAGGCGCCCACCAGCGGGTGCAGGCCCGCCAACCCTTCCTGGCGACCGCCTTCGGCCCCGGCCTTGATCCAGTTGTCCTCGCTGAACCAGATGTAGTAATAGGCCAGGACGACCTTGTCCGTAAAAGCAAAACCCCGGGATGGATCCGCCGCTCCCGCCGGGGGAATCAGGCCTGCGATCAGCCCCACCGATGCCAGCAAAGAAGGTAAAGCCCAATGTCTCATGGTCTGCTCCTGCTGTTTGCGAGTAGATGCAACACAGCCTCACCTGTCCAGGGCGGCGTGAAAGGCTGCGCCTCGTTGCCGCCCGTGATTTCGGCGACATCATAAAACTGTCCGGTGCGCGGGTCGTACCAACGAACGCGGAAGGTCGTGTCCTGCGCAGCGGCCAGATTCACGGTGAAGACCCTCGTGGGCGACGTATACACTACGTACTCGACGCCCACCTTCGCCAGACAGACGCCTGTGGCAGCCAATCGCCCCTCGGGCGTCATCGATGCGAAGTTCACCCCCGCTCGATTGAAGAACCGTGCCACATGACCCTCAAGGTCCAGCACCCGATCGCGCTGCTCGGCCTTGGCCGCCATCGGCGACCTGGGATCGAATCCAAAGCTGGCGTCATTCTGGACCACCACGCTCGCGCCGCCCAGGGCTGTGCCCCAGAGCAAGCGCAGCACGGCGTCCTCGGTCATCGCGTCCCCACCCTCGTAGGAGGGCACGGGCTCGCTGAAGAACAGGGGCTTGAGCGGCGTAGCCGCAAATTCCCGGCTGTAATGATCGAAGAACACCCGCGCCGCAGGCAGATTATCCCAGCGCGGCGTGTGATGCGAGAGCACGTCGGCCGTCGCCTCGTTGCGAAAGCCCGGCACCGTGCGAAGATGGTCATCATTGAGGATCAAGGGCAGCGCGGTGCGGGCCTTGAAGAAATCCAGGAAGTGCATCTGAAAGGCGCGCAGGCGCTGGGCCTCGTACCACTCGCCCTCGTTGAAGATCTCAAACATTACGTTCGGCATATCGGCGGTCACCTGGAGGAGCCGCTCGCAGAAGCGCTCCAGGTAGAACTGGTGCTTCTGGGGCCGGGTCCACTGCGGATCGAAGACCAACGCCATCTCGTGGTCATAGTCGTACAACTCCACGAACTGGGTCCTGTCGGTCAGCGAGCCGCCGTTGGCGATGTTGAAGGGATGACCGGCGAACTTCGTCTTGGTCCAGCCGTCGTGGATCTGGATCACAACCACGATGTTGTTGGCGTCCGCCAGGCGAATCAACTCGCGCAGCCGGTCGAAATAGACGTCATTGAACCGCGTCAGGTCGAACGGGCCATCTTTGCTCTGCGACACAGCGCCTGGCCGGGACGCACGAGCCACTCGGACCCAGGGCCAGAGCTCGGGGGCATCGTAGCCGATCCGCGGGTCCGTCGCTTGGTCGACGATCCCAATGTACGACCAAAGCAGGACCACGTTGATGCCGCGTCTGGCCAGGGCGTCCACATACGCCTTCTGGTCGAAGTTCGTCCCCAGTTCCATCCACCCTTGGGTAATGGAATCGCCGACCAGGAGGATGGACCTGCCCCGGAACTGGAGCCAGTGGCCCTCGCATTGCCACTCGCCAGCCGTGAGGACGGTGCCGAAAGCAGCCAGAATGATTCCGGCCAAGACATACGGTCGTGTAGCAGGTTTCGTCATTCTTTAGCCTTTCAGCCGTTTCAATAGGTCTCCCACGGCGCCCTGGCGAAGCCCGGTGATGCCTCCCGGCCGAAACGCAGGGGCGGGTTGCCGTTTTCGAACGCGCCGATGTCCGGCGCGGCACCCCGATAATCATCATTGAAGGTCGGCAGACGCGCGCCTTTGTCAATCGCCGGGTTGGCAACCTGGATAGCGGGGTCGGTGATCGCGAAATTCTTGCCGCTGCGGGAGTACTCGACCCTGCCCCACTTGATGGCGGGAACGGTCGACGCGAGGAACCACTCCAATCGGTCGGACGGTACAAACAGCGAGCGGACGAACCCGCCGGCGAGATAGCCGCCGGTCAGGTCGTTGCGGAAGCTGTTCGGCGGAGCGTCGCTCGCAAAGGACGATCTTCGGGTGGGCGCCCCGGAATCAGATGTTGAGGTGCTTCTTCCCGATGCAGAAGAGCGTGTCCGCGAATCGGACGGATAGGTGTTGCCGCGAACACGGAGGATATTGTTCCGCGTCACTACGTTGCAGATTCCGTGCCCGCTGAAGACATCCAGTGCCCCTCGGGGCTGGAGAGCCGTATTGTGAAAGATGTAGCGTCGCCCCCAGTCGCCCGGGACTTCCTTGCCGTTGAGGGTGAGGGTCCGGCCGACGCCGGCGGTCTTGAAGATCATGCCGCCGCTGGGGTCCTGGTGCGAGATCCGGCTGGACGCGAACACGTTGCGGAAGATGTAGAGAGGCCCCTTCGACGTGCCCGCTGAGGCGAGGAACACGAAGGTCTTGTCGATGTAGTTGCTCCAGATGCGAACGTTCATGTTGGCACCTTCGCTCTCGATGGCGTCATCCCAGCAGTTCGTGATGACATTGCCGTAGATATCGGAATCGCGGTTGGGACTGCCCTGGAAACTGAAATTGCTGCCGCCGCCGATGCCATCGTTGTAGCCGTGGTCCTCGGTCGAGCGAATCTCGTTGTAGCGGATGATATTCCCGCCGGAGGAGTTGATCAGGCTGATCCCCTGGGGACCGTCCGGATGGCCGGACTCCCAGTCATTTGAGCCGCTGCGCGGATTCTCGATCAGGTTGCGTTGGAGGACCAGCCCGCCGGCCCCGGTCTCAGCGTAGATCCCGCTATCGGAGCCATGGAAGACCCCCCAGACCCGGGCGCCGCCGACCCGGCCCCATAGGGTCATGTGGCAGTCTTCGACGACCACATTCTGCACGCCCTTGCGGATGAGCACGGCACTCTGTCCGGCGTTCCTCAGCTCCAATCCGCGAATGATGACATAGTTCGCCGCGACCTCGACGCAGTTGTCGTGCAGGTTGAACACATCGATCACGCTCTTGGTCCCCAGCGTGGGGGTCACCAGGTGCCAGGCGTCGGCCGTGCCGGACTCGGTAATCTTCACAGGCTTGTCCAACTCGCCGCCCGGCAGATGTGTCGTCTTTCCGATCGGAGACTGCTCACTCCGCGTGGCGGCGGTCAGCGACGTGGTCTTGCCGGAAGGCGCCGTCAGCTCAATCTCATAGGTTGTCCCGGACCTGAGGCCCACGAGGCTCCCGCGAAACTCTCCATCCAATTCGGCGTACCACAGCGGATACCCTTCCCGCCACGCACTCTCTCCCTGCGCGCGGAACCGAACCTTGGCCTCACCATCTCCCGCGTCATCCGGTTTCCAATAGAGGCCGATGCACTCGAACGTCGGTACCGCCGTCTGTGCCCACGTGAGACTGGGCCAGAGAGCCGCCAACACGGCCAGACCGACGGTGGTTCTGGCCCACCGATTCCCACGGGATAAATATGGACGATGGATGGTGGGCATAGCCCACCCTACGGATTGACCCACTTGCTTCAACATCATCAAGCTCCCTTTCTTCCTTTATCTACTTCTTGCCAGCGTCAAACCCGTCTGAGCCATCTCGCCAGCCAATTCGACGATCTTCCACTTTCGCGGCAAACCCGTCACCTGGGGTTCATACATGTCGTTCAGCGGGTCCTTCCAGTCGGCGGGGATGCTGTCCAGGCCGTGGCGCAGGCCCAGCAGACAGCCGACCGTGCCGGCGTTGCAGTCGGTGTCGAAGCCGCACATGGTCGCCAGGCTCACCGATTTGCGGAAGTCGCCCCCGCCGTACAATAGGCCCACCAGGACGCTGAACGTCTCGGGCAGAATCTTCGGCGCAAAGCCCAAGGGATAACGGTAAGGGCGTCCGACCGGCGGCTGCCCGTGCAGCGGCCGTCCTCGCGCGTCGAGCAACTGCGGCGCCGTCCAGAAACCGGCCTCCCAAGCCTGCTTGCCCAGCACAGCGTTCTCCAGGACGATCGTGACGCGCTGGCCCGCCCATGGTTTCAAGTCGAACGTGAAATCCTGCCATTGCACCTGGCCGTTGATCCAGCGGATGGGGTATTCCTGCACCTGCTCGCCGATCCGCACCCGCAGGAGCCAATCGACGTTGGCGGGAGAGTCGTTGCAGGTCACCGCCAGCTTCAGGCTGCCGCCGCCGGTGGGAACGGTCACTTCCGTGGTCAGGCGAGCCGGCTCATTGTCGCTGAAAGGGTGACTGCGGAGGACATTGTTTCTGCCGCGGTAGACGGCAAGCACCTCGGCTTCAGGCCAGCCGCCGGTCTCCACCAGCCAATCCGGGCTCCAGGCTGCGAACCGCGCCTCCAGCGAGCGGTCGCGATAGGCGTCCACGAAGCTTTGCCAAGTCTTCTCCCAGTCGTTCGGCTCTTCTTGGTGCCAGCGGATCACATCGTCGATCAGCCGGGCCAGGACCGCATCGGCGGGGACATACTCTCTGGCCGTGGCGATGGCGTTGGAGAGATTCGGGTCCGTCATAAGCTGGCTGGCCAGGGCGGCGACAAACTGCGCCGCGTAGACGCCATTGCCGATGTTGAAGATACTGGCGTCCCGGGCCGCATAGTCGGCGGCACGGGCCGAGTCGCCGGGTGCCAGCATACCCCATATCTCCGCCCGCATTTGGGCCGCGATCCATTCGGCGCGAGGAGAACCTGAGATGATGGGCGGTTGCCGGCCGGCACGAAGCTGGGTCAATGCGTCGAAGAATTCCTTGCCGAAGCCCCCGCCCTGGAGGTCGGCGACCGTGAGGTGGTCGACCCACTCCTGGGCGATGTCGCTCAGGGTGAAGCTCGGTCCGTGCGCGCGGGCCGCGTGCCAGCCGAGGAATGCCAGCGTGGTGTCGTCCAACGGCCCTCGCGGAGTGGGTGCCTTCGGCGGAGCGATGAGCACTCCGTAGGTTTGCTGAATCCGTTCCTTGGGCCACATTTCCGTGACCAACGCACCGGAGCCGGCGGAGACCTTGCCCACCCAGCCCGCATGAATCTTGGCCCTCCACTGCTCCAGATCAAGAGCCGGCTGCGCCGCCCGCAACGACTGGCAACTCGCCGGCACGGGACTGCGCACAATTACCAATAGGAGCACCAGCATTGCCGCTCGTCGCAGAATGCCGTGAGTCGGCATCGTCGTAACCTCCTACCTCATCAGCCGCAGAACCACGTCCGTACCCTGCCACGGCGATGCCAGATCGCGACGGCCGCCGCCTTCGACCGTGCCGCCATCACTCGCGCCGCCATTTTCGGGACGATACCACTCGACGCGAAATGTGCCGGCGACACCACTGAGGTCCAGGCGCACTCGCGGCGTCCTGCCCACATCGGCCCGCGCCGCCCTTCCATCAGCCGCGGCATTTGGGTGATAGACCAAGTACTCCTCCGTGCCCCGCCGCATGAGCTTTGGGGCTCGAATCCCCTCCCGGCCGTCCGCATCGCGCACCAACGCATGGTCCGGCTCGAAATCCGATAGCTCGAGGCGCCTTTCGTGGAAGTAGCGCTGGATATGGGGAACCGAGTTCAGTCCGGTCAATGCGGCGGTGAAACGGGTGGCGTCCTTCCAGGGCGCGATCGCTGCGCGTTGGCCGGTCTGCGTGTAGGGTTGCAGAACCCACCAGCGTCCGCCGTAGTTGGCCGAGCCGCCCGCGAACAACCAGATCCAGAAGAGCCGCCGCTGGAAGTACCGCATGTCCTGCGGGTCCAGATCGAAGTGATCCTGCTCATAGCGATCCTCGCCGAGAAAGACCGGCTTGGCGAACGCGTGGTATCGCTCGTAGGCGGTGGCTCCCAGATCGTAGCTATCCTCCAGATGCAGGTAGGTCGCCCAGTCCTCACCCCCGAAATAGAACGGAACTTGGCGGGCGTGGCCCGTCGAGAGCGGGTGCTGCCACGGGTCATGCGTGCGGAAATATGCGCCGACTTCTCTGGCGAATGCGTTGTTGTTGGCGTACTCGGGGCCGTAATGGGCGTCATTGACAATCAGCCAGAAGACCTGCGGATAAGCGGCGTAGCGAGCCACCATCCAACGCAGGAGTCGCTCCTTTTGAGTGTCGCTCAGTGACTTCCAGAAGGTCTCATCGACTTTCCACCTTGACCCGCGCGGGAAGAGGATGAATTGCACATAGACCTCCGGATAGTTGTCCAGCAGCCACTGGAGCCGCCGGTCGATCCCCTGGAAGCGGTCCAAACGGAATCGCGTGAAACCCGCGTCCGCAAAAACGTCGTTCGCCCACGCCCCGGTATCATCGGCCTGGAATCCCTTCGGTCCGCAGACGGCGAACGAGCGTAATGACGTAATACCCTTCGCCACCGCGTCGCGAACGTAGGCGGTGAAATCCTCGAAGGGGATGGGCTGGCCGCCGGCGTCGTGGGTACACAGGAGAAAATAGGCGGTGTCGTTGAGGTTGAGGAACCACCGTCCATCCTCGGTCATCCACTGCCGGGGGTTGCGTGGATGGGTCAGCAAACGACCGCTCAAGTTGGAGTCCTGCGCCGTGAACGTCCCGCTGCGGCCGTCCAGTCCTTTGTCCGTCTGGCACGCGGAAGCCCATTTCCAGACTCCCGGCTCACTGACGTAGACTCGCGCCCGCCAGGTGTTGTCGCCATCGTAAAAGGCGTACACGGTCTTTGCGTTGGCTTGTCCCGAAGGCGGCGTAAACGTGACAGTCGCCACCGTATCGAACGGATTGTCCACCGCCCCATCACCGCGCAGCGTCACTTCGTAGACGCCGAATTTCTTCACGGACGGAGCAATGCCCATCTCGTCCGTAGGGGCAGGCCCCTGTGCCTGCCCCTCCTTGGAGGGCAACCACGGGGGGTTGCCCCTACCCCAAGCGGGCGAATGGTCCAGAATCGAGCCGATGTCGAGAAGGTACATCTGCCGCCCGAGACCCTCGTGCGTGGCGTCGATGGATACTCTCCTTCCGTCACGGCTCAGGCGCGGATGCAAATCGACCCGGCATGATCCATCCAGGACGGCTTCATCCGCCGTCGATTTCAACTTCGCGAGGGGAACGAACCGTTTGGTCGGTCGATGATAGAGAAACAGATATTGGTAGCCGCCTATCGTGTACGTGTCGGAGAGAATCCAATCGCCGCCAGGTCCGGGAACATAGCTGTCGTGTCCATCATATCGTGAGGTCCAAAGCAGCTCTTTCGCTTTTCCCGTCCCATCATCTGGGAAAAGAAAGTATCCCCCCTGGGGTGAACCGCCGCCGGGGGGCGCGTGCCGGCCATAATCCAGGATGGTATTGTCATCCTGCCACGAATGGTGGCTCGGGTTGTAGTACAGATAGCGGACATCGGTGCCATCGGATGCCATGGAGTAGGCCTGGAAGAGCTTGTTGGCCGGGTCCTTGATGAAGGCGACGAAGCGCGTGCCGGATGGGTTCCAGCCCTCGCGGAAGAAGTACAGATACCCGGACGCGGGGAGTCCCTTGGGGTAGGCGATCGAGGCCATTCTCTCCAGAGAGATGATCATCTCGGCCTTCCCCGTCTCCATGTTCATCTTCCAGATCCCGGTCTGGCTCGGGGCAAACTCTTTCTCGTAGGGGTACTCGATGCCGACGTACTCCGTGCCGTGGAAGAGGTTCATCCGCTCGAAGTCGTGGGTCAGGGCCGTGGCGCCACCAGGGGACAGGTCATAGATCGGCCGGGGCAGGGTACGCCGCGCGCCTGTGCGGAAGTTGTAAACGCGGCACACAAACGTCTTGCCGTCGTCGGAACGGTCGTTCCATACGATCTCGTCCGATCGAGGACGCCACTGGAGCCTGGCCCCCTGCTGCCAGTTCCACGCGGTCGTATCCCCAATCTGCGTCCACTTATACCCATTCTGCAGGTCGATCAGTCCGATCTCCGCGCGGTCGGTCGGCCCCACGTCGCGGTTTTGACAATGGGCCCTCATGCCCAGCACGTAACGGTCCGTCGAATCGAACTGCAGGCACTGGTAGAAGAAGAACCCCGTGTAGTTCGGGTTCTCCTTCGTCCCTGGCTCGGAGATGCGGACGAGCTTCAGAGAACGGGCCTCTTTCCCCGCCATCAACTCGGCGAAACTCCCGTACGTCGTGTACGTTGGAGGCACGGAGGCATCACTTGACGCTTCCAACTCCGGATTTGAAACTTCTTCAGAGGCCCGTACGGACACCCCACGACCCGGTACGCCGCCGGGCGGGCTGTCCAGAATGGGGCCGATATCCATCACGTACATCTGCCGGCCCAGGCCCTCGTGCGTGGCGTCGATGGAGACTATCCTTCTATCGTGGCTGAGACGCGGATGCAGATCGACCCGGTAGGCGTTGGTCGGGACGGTGGACTTGAGCTTGGCGAGCGGTACAAACCGCTTGCTCGGGATGTGATACAGGAACAGATACTGGTAGCCGTTGACGGCATACGTGTCGGAGATGATCCAGTCGCCGCCGGGACCGGGGATGTACGCCACGTGGCCGTTGTAGGAGGATTCGAAGAGCCTGCTCTTTGCCTTGCCGGTTCCGTCATCCTCATAGAGATAGTAACCTCGGCCGTCCAGGAGGCATCGATCATCCCGCCACTCGTGATGGCTGGGCAGATTGTAGAGATAACGAACGTCCGTGCCGTCCGGGGTCATGGAGAAGGCCTTGTCGAACTGGTTGTCGGGGTCCTTGAGGAAAGCTATGAACCGCGAGCCGGAGGGGTTCCATCCCTCGCGAAAGACGTAGAAACAGCCCGAAGAAGGCGGGCCTTTGAGGTAGGCGATCTGCGCCATTTTCTCCAGGCTCATGATGAGCGTTGCCTCGCCCGTGTTCAGGTCCATTCTCCAGATGCCCGTCTCTTTGGTAGCATACTGACCCGCGTACTTGTCCGCGATGCCCACATACGGGGTCCCACCATGCTTCATCCGCTCAAAATCGTGTGTCAGGGCGGTGGTCCCATCGGGCGACGGAGTGTACACCGGTCGAGGCAGCGTGCGTCTCGCGCCCGTCTTGAAGTTGTACACCCGGCATACGTAATGTGTGCCATCCTCCGCGCGGTCGTTCCACAGGATCTCATCTGAACTAGGCCGCCATTGCAGCCGAGGGCCCTGCTGCCAGTTCCACGCGGTCGTCTCCCCGATTTGCGTCCATTTGTATCCATCTTGCACATCGATAAGTCCGATCGCGCCGCGGTCGGTCGGGCGCACGTCGCGGTCTTGACAATGGACCCTCATGCCCAAGAGGTAACGGTCCGCAGGATCGAACTGCAGGCACTGATAGAAGAAGAAACCCGTGTAATTCGGGCTCTCCTTCGTCCCGGGATCAGAGACTCGGACGAGCTTCGGATAGCGGGCGTTCTCCCCCGCCATCAATTCGGCGAAGCTCCCATACGTCGTGTAGGTCGCCTGGGCGCCGTCGGATTCCCACGCCCCGAGGTCCATAGGTCCCTTGCGCGGTTGTCCGCGGATGTCGTCCGTCACCTCCGGCAGGGATACTCCCTGGTCGATGGCCTTGGTCGTCGCCGAGGTGAGCGTCAGGTCCCCGGAGGCAGGGTCTGCAAAGTAGCCCTCCAACCGACCGGCCAGATTCTGACGAAGCTGCGCCTCTCCGCCTTCCAGGCGGATCTCCCCATGCACCAGATTGTTCACGATCTCCGCGCGGGCCGTCCCGGTCCCGACGCGGATGCCCCGGCTCCAATTGCGCTCGGGCCGCCAAATCGAGTTGTTGTAGACCTTGATGCAGTCGGCATACCACAGCTCGATGCCGCAGTCCGGCCCGCCGGCAATGAAGTTGTTACGGATGATTCCGTCGCCGACATAGATGAGACGCTCTCCCGCGCGGTTGGCCGTGGACTGACCGGGATTGCCGAAGGCGATGCCCCGGTCGCAATTGACGATGAGATTGCGTTCGACAGTCACGCCCCGGGAGCGCACCCAGATGAAGATCGCGGCCCGCCCGCCGCCGTTGCGGCCCTTGACGTTGCGAAACACGTTGTCGCTGAAGGTCCAGCCGTCCAGGGCCATCATGTCGATGGCGGCGATGTAGTCGCCTCCGTACAGCCAGTCGGCGGGCGGGACTTTGGTGTTCTCGAACCGGCAGTAGCGGACGGAACCCTTCACCGCGTGAACGTTCGGGTCCTGCCCCGCCGAGCCCTTGATGGCCCGCACCCCGATGTTGCTGAACCGGCAGTTGTAGATGTGGACATCCTTCGGCGCGTTCTCGGCCTCCACTTTGATTCCGTACGAGCGGCAGTCGGTAAAGGTCAGGTCCGCGATGGTGCCCCCTTCGCAGCGCCCGATGTGGAGAAGATCGTCACCTTTGGCATTGCTGTCCCATCCTTTGCCGCTCAGGACGACCTTGGCCGGGTCGCCGGCGGCGCTGCGAATGGTGATATTCCTCTTGCCTTGCAGAACGATGACGTGTGGCAACCTGTACTGCCCGTCCGCGAGAAGAATCGTGCCCCCTGGCCCAACGCGCTCAACCGCGGCCAACAACTCGTCCGGCGTCGCGACGCGGATCACCTCTCCCTGGGGCGGCGGAAGCGGCACGGCTTTCGGAAACCACGCCGGGGCTGCGATCTCCGGTTGCCCAGAGCGGAGCGCGGATTCGCCGGGCGTTGCCAGCCCAGTCGCCAACATAAGTGATAGGAACGTCAGAAGCATGGTTTGCACCTGAGATAGTTCAGTGAGTCTTGCAGAGTCTTTCGGATGCTGTCGAGAGATGGGATGGTGAGCGACTCGCGCAGGCCGAAACGGAACGCCGCGTCATAGCCAAACCGGATCGGTAGCTCGATGCTCATCGGAATGCTCAATAGGGCCGGAAACTGCTGAAAGAGGCGCCGGTAGTCGATGATTCCAACCTCCAGACCGCAGACGGGCCAGGCCCCTTCACAAAGCCTCACATTTTTCAAGTGAAGATGGCTCACATAGGGAAGGACGGCCTCCAGCTCCTCGTCCGGGCGTTTCGTACCTCTTGAATAGGTGAACACGTTGGAGAAATCATAGTTCAGTCTGACCCGATCCGACCCCAGCTCTTCAAGGATCGCGACCCCTTCGATTCCCGTTCCCAGAAGCTGATCCTGCCCATCCCCGGGATTCTCGAGCGCGATGATCAGGCCGAGCTTCTCGGCATAGGCGGCCAGCCGCTCGATATTCCGGAGAAACGGCACCTTCCGGGACTTCTCGGTGGCGTTCGTGAGAATCATTCCGGCGCCGATGGCTCGCGTGAATTCCATCCGTCTGCGGAAGACCTCGACCGAGTCCGGCTGCCCCAAGTCCATGTGGGATGCCACGGAGGTCACCTTCAGCCGCAGTCTCTCCAACCGCTGACGAAGTCTTTGGGCGTTGGTCTCGTTGAAGTACTCCTCACGAAGGGAGGGATCGTATTTCGAGATGTAGACCGGCTCCACCTCCCTGGCAAGCGGGGCGATCTCCTCCAGGGCCGTATCAAGCGGATAGCCATGAAAGGCCAGCGTGTTTATGGCGATTTCCGTCATTTCTTTGCGTCCGCCGCGGCTTTCTTGATTCTGCCGATGTGATCCGCCGCAGAATAGCCCGGCACAAAGACCGTGGCGAGCTTCAAGGTTTCATCCCCGGTGTTCTTGACCTGGTGCATCTCGCCGGCCCTGACCCACAAAGCCATATCGGCTTCGAGCAGGGTCTCCTGGCCTTCGCAAATGGCCACGCCTTTTCCCGAGACCACGTAGATCAACTCCGGGCGGTCGTGGGAATGGTAGTCCGTCTCGTAACGAGGGTAAATAATTGCCTGCGTGAAATTGATCTCCGGCACGTTCCGCTTGTCCGGGCCGAAGAACAGCTTGATATGCCGCTTGAACGGCTCCTGGATCAGCTCACCCTTCTCCTGCCAGCACCTGACGATCTCCATAGGAGTCTCCCCTTGATTCACTCTCAATCTTCTTATTCGGATCGATGCACTGGAATAGACACGCGCTGAGCATCACCATGATGCCAATGACCACAATGGGCAGATTGTACTGCCCGGAGGCGGTGACCAGGTAGCCGAAAACGATGGCGCAGACCGTGCCGCCCAGATTGCCGGCGGAATTCATCGCGCCGGATACCGCCCCGGCGTAGTCCTTGCCGATGTCTAAGCACAGAGCCCACGCCGAGGGCAGCATGCAATCCATAATGCCAAAGCCCAGGGCCAGGAAGACAATCCCCGTCACCTTACCGGTGGTCGCCGCCGTCAGGAGCAGGCAGACCGCCGAGAGAGCCAGGCAGACAGAGCCCACGAGACGACGGCTGGTCTTGATGCTGTACTTTTGTGCGAGCTTGTCGCTCAGCACGCCGCCCGCCAGATTGCCCATGGCCCCCATGATGAAGGGCAGCGAGGCAAACACTGCCATTTCCCTCTGGCTGAAGCCCCGGCCCTTGACTAAGTAGGTCGGAAACCAGGTGAGATAGAACATCGAGCCCCAGACGTAGCACCAGTACATGGCCATGAGCCGCCAGACTTGGGAATTGCCGAAAATCCTTTTCCAGGGGATATGCCGGTGGCCCTGGCTGGCCCCACCGATGCTGATTTCTCCCAGTTCCGCCACGGTAATGCCGGGATACTTCTGGGGGTCATCGTGATACCATCTGCGCCAGCCGACCGCCCATACGAGACCGACGAAGCCGAACACCCAGAAGGCCTCTCTCCAGCCGAAGCGAGCGATAAGGGGAACCACGAACAGCGGTGCTATCGCCCCACCCACCCGGCTGGCTCCCCATACGACGCCTTGGGCCCGGGCCCGTTCGGTGACCGGAAACCAGCGGGCGATGCAGCCCGAGATATTCGGATACGCGCCCGCTTCGCCCATGCCGAACAGGGCTCGCACGGCCACGAGCGTATGAAACCGGCCGACGAACCCCGTGGCCGCGGTGAAAAACGACCACCAGATTACGATCCTCGAGATGACATTCCGGCGGCCGAAGCTGTCTCCCCAGGCCCCGCTGGGAATCTCGAACAGGGCGTACGTCAGGGCAAACGCTCCCATCACCCAGCCCCACTGCTGAGGCGAGAGTTCGAGATCCTCCTGCATGCTCGGTCCGGCTACGGCGATGCACAATCGATCGAGGTAGGTGATGACTGAGAGCAAGGTCAGCAAAAGCAGGATGAAGTATCGTTTCTTCACTCTGGGTATCTCACCTTTCGCTTCCTCTCGGCCCCGGCAGCACCGTCGCGCAGGCTCGGCGCACATACTCCTCGTAGGCCCACTCGCCGCTGGCGCCGGTCTGGCGCGTAATGACCAAGTCAAGACTGGGCACGAACGCAATGAGTTGACCGCCGGAGCCAGGCTTGTAGCGGGCGTCGACCGAAATGCCGTCGCCGCGAACAGCGGGCAACTCCCAGCCGTGCGAGAACGTCTGCGGATTGAGCTTCCAGCGCATCTCCGGGCTTGTGACACTGTGCGTGGAGGCGGCGGTCTGGTCCACGAACCACGTTGGGATGATTTGCCGGTCGCCCCAGCGTCCGCCGTGCAACATGCAGTAGGCAATGCGCGCGAGGTCGCGGGCGGGCATGCCCAATCCGTGCGTTGGATGTCGGCCAACTTCCGCGTCCTCGAAGTACTGGAACCACCAGTGCTCGATCCCGAGCGGCTTGAAGAACGCTTCGATGGCGAACTGGTCGTAGGGCTTGCCGGTGACCGTTTCGCACACCAGCGATGCATGATGGAGCGCATGCGTCGAATAGCCGCAGCCGGTACCTGGATCGAAGGCGAGTTTCGCCGTGCGCGGGTCCCCGCTGTGGCCGAGGACGTATTCCCAGGTGCCATCATTGGGCGCACCGATGGCTTCGGGGCACAGCCCGGAGGTGTGATTGAGCAGTTGCTTGACCGTGATCTGTGCCTTGCGCGGGTCGCTCAGCGGCTGGGCCCAGGGGATGAATTGGAACGCCGGGTCATCGAAGGTCATCTTCTTCGGCGTCAATCCCTGTTGACTCTGCTCCGAGGCAATCGCCAACACTGTCGCGCAGACGGCCTTGGAAACAGAGGCTACCCGACGGGAGTCCGTCTTGGCACTGTTGCCGCGTTCGACTTCGAGCACCACGTAACCCCGACGGATCACGACCGCCGCGAAGTTGCGCTTATCGCTTTGCAGCAGCCATTGCTTCAACTCGTCCAGCTTCGCGGGGTCCACGCCCGCAGTCTTGCGGATATCCTCGGGCTTGTCGAGCGTCCGCCAACCGCCTTGCGATTCCGGCGGCGGGAAGTACGCGTTCGTAGTGACGCCGTGAGGCGTTTCTTCAGATGCCCTTACACGCACACTACGAACCTGCGCTTCGCGGGAGACGCGTACCACACCGCGGCGGTATGCGGCCAGCGGCGGGGTCCCATCGTCATGCACGGCGAGAACGACATGGATGGTCTTGCCGGCACCATCAGTCGGGATACGCAGAAGAGCGCGCGGGGATGACACATCCGTCAACGATGCTTCGCCCTCGTACGTGCCGACCTCGCGATAGACGAACCACTCGTAGGCGAGCTTGTCGCCGTCGGGGTCGCGAGAGAGGCCGGCGTCGAGCGTCACTTCCTGGCCGCATCGGGCGGTAATGTGCAGAATCTCCTTTCCTTCGACGCCATTCACGACAGCGCGCGGGGCATGGTTTGCCTCACGTGGCGGCTTCACACACCAGTCGAGCCGGGCGCGAAAATCGTTCTGCAAATCCACCGCCCAGCGGGCGAGGGTGTTGTCGCGGTGGGTAACACCATTCCAAGTGTCGATCGGGCTGGCCCAATAGTACCGCTTGCCGGGGTACTTCTCGTTCAAACCGTAACGGCCCGCCCAACTGCCCCAGGAGGGCTCATTCGGATCATTCATCCCCGTCGGCACCAGATAGAGGAACGTCATTGTGTCGCCCTCTTTGGCCCAGAAATTGGTGTTCGTCGGATAGAGGGCGCCCAGTGGGCCATGGTCGGTGAGCACGTCGCGCTTGAGGTCAAATCCGCCCGCCTTGGAGGTGAGGGCGGAGAAGCGGTGGTACCAGCGCTTGCCCTCCACCGGCGGCTGGAACGTATCCACCCAAATCGCAAACGGCGGCGCGAGGGTCGTGGTGTGCGCGCCGAACTTATCATAGGACGACAGCCGCAGCTTCGACTTGAACCTCGCACAGCCCTCCGGCCCGCGCTCGCGCCGGACATGGTCCAGGGCGCGATTGAGGTTGTTCGTCGCCGCCCCGCTGTCCGTGCCCCAGTCCGAGTACCAGAGCGGACGTGGCTCATCCTTGTCCACGGCGGCGATAATCAGATTCACGGCGTCGTTCGTGTCGTTATAGCCGGCAACGGTATGTTGCCAGAGGAATTCCTTCGTGGGATACCGCGCGTCGTGCTGTACCAGATTCGGCCAACAACGGCCGTAGGCATCGAGCAGCCGCCGCACAATGGCCAAGCCGCTGTCTTCGGGATTCTTGTTCTCGGGCCGGCGGGTCGCCGGGCGATTCGCGATAATCCCCTCGATGTCCCACTCGTTGGCATAAAGGAGGAACCGCACGAGCGATTGCTCGTCGTCCGGATCGCCGCCGGCGTCCGTCTCGATGATCAGACGCAATTGGGTACTCTCTTTTCCGGGTGGCATCGTCAAGCGCAGCTTGGCGATGGCGTCGGGCACGTGCGTAGGACCATCGCCAAGGCCTTCGGCCTTGACGCTGCCACCCGAACCGGTGGACGTCAACCGTTGGATCGCTGCGTAGACCTCCGGGTCATCGGCCGCTCCGTGGAATGTGAAGGGAAGGTGCTGATTCACCTCCACGTGCATGAAGCCCCACGAGGCCCCGCTCTCCACCGACTGCTCGCAGGCGCGTGCGGCCGGTGCCCCGATCTTCTCGTCCTCATTGCACACGATCGCCTTGTGGTACTTCCGCAGCGCCGCGACACGAGCGGCAATGTCCTCGACCTTGGTGCCGTTGAAGTGAATCAGCAGGAAATCGCTCGCCCGGGCGACCTCGTCGGGCAATCGTCCATGCCCCAGACCGCTGGCGGATACCAGCAGCCCCGGCGCGGTCTGTTTGGCCAAGCCGATCAACTCCGCCATGCCTTTCGGCGTCTTCAAGAGACGGTAATCGAACCCGTTGTGGTCGAACTCGTTGGCGATCTCCAGGACGACATTGGCAAAGCCGCTCTCCTGGATCCACTTCACAACGTTGACCACCCCCGCCCGGACCGCGGCCTCGTCCTTGAGAATCTGGTCCTGACGCTGGTAGTAGCAGCCGAGGATCACCGCCGCGCCGTGCCGATCGCAGGCTTCGATGACCCGCCGGACCCGTTGCAGATAGGAATCCCGCAGCGAGCCGTCCGGGTTGAACGCCGAATTCAGAGCACCCTCATAGCCGGGCATGCCTCCTTGCAGGCAGAGCGTGAAAGCACGAACGCCATGTGCCACATAGTCGGGAATCTGAGCGATGAACTCGTCCGTGTTGGCCTCGGGATCGAAGTCAGACCGCTTGCGGTCTTCAAAGGTAGCGTTGACCATCCGCACGTTCATCAGCAGCCCCTCGGCCTTGGTCGCCCGATAGGTGACCTCCTCATTGAGGAACCATCGGCCGTCCCGAAGCGATACGCGGGTCCGTGGTGCGACCCGTTCCTCCACCTGGACCGTCACACGCCCCGTGGCCTTCTCCCCGCGCTGGTTGCTGCGCTCGACGCGAACAGAATAGGTACCCGGCTTCGTGTACCGGTGCTCGGTCACGGCGTAGCCGTCTTTCGCGTGCTGGTTGACGTTGCCGTCCGAGCGGACAGTCACGGAAGGGCTTCCATCCCCAAAGTCCCACCGCTCCTCGTCATCCGTTGTCCGGAAGGTCCGCACCTTGAATGTAACCGCATCACCAGGCTTGAGGTTGGTCGTCGGGAAGTAGGCCGGATGGATGGCGGGCGGCAACCGATCGGGCTGGGATAGATCCTGCACCTCCACCACGGCAAAGTCCCAAGCCACGTGACCCGCCTCGTCGGTGACCTTGAGGATCTCGCTGTATGAGCCCGGTTGCCTGTAACTGCGCTCGATCACGGGCCCCAAGGCCTTGCTGCTGTCGGTGAATGTCCACTCGTACCCGGCGATCTTGCCAGTGGCACTCCAGGATTTTGTGCCATCCAGTACGACCTTCTCGCCCACGGTCACAAGCTGGTGCGGTCGCGCCACGGCCAGGATCTTGGGCCGGTATTCCTGCTGATAGGCCTGCCAGGCGTAGGCATAGGCATCTTGAATGCCCCATTCGCCGGAAGGCTGGCGGCTGGTGATGTCGAAGTGCAGATGGGACCAGCCTCCGCTGCCGCCTTCTTTGCCCAGCAGGCCGATCCGCTCGCCCATCCGCACCCGTTGGCCCGGCTTGACCTCGATGGTCATCAGGTGACTGTAGCGGTAGTACCAGCCTCGGCCGTCCACAACGTAGATGACATCATAGCGGGGCTTGGCCGGTGAATCCTTGTACTTGGGCAGTATCTGACTGGCGGCGCTGACGACCAGTCCATCTGTCGCGGCCACAACCTCCACGAGCCCCTCGGCCCCGCCGAAATCGAGGCCATAGTGATAGTAGATGTCCTTCTGGGTGGGCAGCTCAGCGCCATTGACGTAGCAGGGCTCATTGGCCATCTGGGTATCGCTGACGAGCCATCGCTGCCGCACGGGATAGGTGAACGTACCGGGCTGAATCCAGGGCGAGCCGGCGGGCCAGAGCCGCAGACGCGCGTCCTTCTGCAACGCCCAAGCGTTCTGCTGGCTGTCGCGGACGAGGTAGCCCTTCGTGATCGGGCAGTCGATCTGCACGCCCGCCACTGTCACCGGCAGATGGTAGGTAGCCGAGATAAGGGTCAGTGAGGTCCCGTTCACCTCCACGGTCACCTTCGCCTCGCGCACCGCGTTACGGATTCGGTCGCGGGTCTCCTGCACATTGACCAGCTTGACACGGGTCTTCGAGCCGTCGGCCAGCTCGACTTCCTGGGTTTCTCCGAGGTCTAAATCCACGGTTCGGACCAAGGGAGTAATCGCCATCGGCAACCTCTCGGCCCGCGCCCCGGCACCGCCAACAATCAAGGGAATCAGCACCGCCGCGGTCAGTCGCGCGTGTTTCATTGCTTCTCTCCTGCTTCAATCAAACCGTAGAGGGTGAGCATGGTCGGCTCGGGGATGGGGCCGGAACGGGGCTGGTCGCGATTCGAGCCGAGGGATTCCCAACGCAGGACATAGCAGCGGTTGGGGTCTGTTTCTTCGGCAAGATCGGAGGCCCAGCGCACGCCGATCCCCGGGAACGTCGTCTTCGGTTTGGTCAGCTCCGCCGGGTAGCGCGGCGGCAGCTTGATCGTGTCCGTGACTTGCAGCGTCACCGGGTCGAGCAGCCAGGTGCCGGAGCCATATTTCACATGGGACCAGGACTGCACGAGGCGTCCATCGGGAAGGGTCTGCACCGGCCCGGCCGCCAAGCCGGGTGGGATCGAGCCGCCGCCTTCGAAGTTCCAGCGGTAGTCCCAGCGACTCACCGGGCGAATGACCCAGGCCCCCTCTTCCCAGCGAGCGAGGTAGATCTGGCTGTTCCCGTCCTTGTCGTAGTTGTGGTACTGGAGGACGACCCGGTTCGAAGGATCGAACCCGAAGCCGAACCCCACGTTGATCATGCCGCTGTAGGCGGGAGTTGGGTCCACGACCACATCGAGGTTGTCCGGTGTGATCGGCAGCGGGACCACCTTCCCGCCGGCAGTCTCCCAGTGCTTGAGATCGCGGCTGCGGGCGTACGAGAGATGAAGATTGCTGCGGCAATCGGGGGTCTCGCGCCACATCCAGACCAGGTGGAAGAAGCTGTCGGGCCCGCGCCGGATGTCCGCGGGATAAGCGTTCATGCTCCGGCTGGTCCCATCGAGCAGAGGTGCGTCGAGGTAACGGGTCCAGGTGCGCGTGGCCTCGTCGTAGACGTTGACCAGGGTCCGGCCGTCGCCGCTCTTGCCGTCGCGATACATGAAGAGCAGCGCCCCTTCGGAGGTGCGGAAGAACTCCGGATAGGTGACGCGTTTCTCCGCATCGCCCGTCATCGCCGGCACACGCTGCAACGAGCTCACCGCCAGCGGGCGGGCGGACCGGAAGTACACCAGCGGCACAACGTGCATGTTGCCGCAGACGTGCAGGTACCCCGCACGGTCAACCGCCATGGTCACGTAATTGTGTGAGTCCCATTCGAGCGTCGAATCCAGCTTGGCCAACATCCAACGTTGATCGCTCAGCCTGCGGCCGGCCACGGTCATGCGACGCTCGGCATCATAGTAGGCCGCGAACTGATGATCGCCGTGCGTCAGGAGGCAGAAGCCCACACGGTGTCCCGCCCAGACGCGTTCGATGTCCAGGGCTTCAAGAATCCTGGGGTCATTCGCGGCGTCGGCCACGCGGGCCTGCGCTGACAGGCCGATCGTGACAATGCCGAGCAAGAGGAGAGTAAGGTTGCGTTGGATCGATGCAGTTCCTGGAGTGTTCTTGCTGCGCTGATCGCCGGGACCGGTTGTGTTGCACATTTCACGCAAGCCCTCAAAATACGAATGACGATCGAGTTTCTTTCACTGTGCTTGTTGTAACAGAGCAAACCCCACCCGGCAACCTTTCGTATAGGCAACCTTATCCTCCACGCTTCACAGGACTCGAAGAGTCGTGTAGAATACGCGCTTTGCTTGTGGCGTGTCGCGCGGGACCGGTCGTGCGCAAGTCCCGTGCGAGGCTCGGCGCGGAACGCAGGACGCACAACGCACGAGGAAAGGTACAGACAGGATCATGGCAAAAGACAAGACGCCCCCGCGGGCCGCGGCCCAACGGGGGCACTCCAGCAAATCACAGTATCTCTGCGGCCAACGGATTCTTCCGGAGCCGATCTCCCCCACCACCGACATCGTGCAGTTGGTCGACAGCATGGACGCCTACAACGGCGGCCGCCTGCGGGCCGCGTGCCATCTGCTGCGGGACGGGTATTCACAGGCGGATGTAACCATCGGCCTGAGCCTGGCCGGGGCTTTGACGCCCGCCGGACTGGGGCCTTCCGCCATCATCCCGCTGATGAACCACGGCTTCGTGGACTGGATCGTGGCGACCGGCGCCAACATGTATCACGACATGCATTTCGCGTTCGACCTGCCCATGCACCGGGGCAGCCATAACGTGGATGATGCGGACCTGCGGGACAAGGGCGTCACCCGCATCTACGATATTCTGTTCGACTATGAAGATGTCCTGATGGAGACCGACCGGCGCCTCCGGCGTATTCTCGTCCGGCCGGAATTCCAGAAGGAGATGGGTACGCGGGAGTGCTACCACCACCTGGGCAAGATCCTTTCCGAGCACGAGCAGAAGAACGGCACGGGGCAGGTGAGCATCCTGGCGGCCGCCTACCGCAACGGAATTCCCGTTTTCACGTCGTCGCCGGGCGATTCGACCATCGGGATGAACGTCGCCGGCCTCGAGCTGCTCGCCGAGGCGGCGGGCCTGCAGGATCGGTTCAAGCTCAAGATCAACCCCAGCATCGACGTCAACGACTCGACGGCCATTATTCTGAACGCCAAGAAATACGAAAAGGGCAAGACCGGCGTCCTCCTGATCGGTGGCGGCAGCCCGAAGAACTTCATGCTCCAGACGGAGCCACAGATTCAGGAAGTCCTGATGATCCCGGAGGTCGGCCAGGACTACGACATCAACGTCACGGACGCCCGGCCCGATACGGGTGGCCTGTCCGGGGCTCCGCCCAGCGAAGCGGCCAGTTGGGGTAAGATCGATCCTACGAGACTCGAAGAGACCGTAACGGCGTACCTCGATGTCACCGCCGCCCTGCCCGTCATGGTGGCTTACTGCCTCAAGACCACCAAGCCCAAGAAGCTCAAGAGGCTCTACGACCGTGGGACGGAGTTGCACGAGAAGCTGACCAAGTCTTATCTCGAAAACAACAAAGAGGTGGAGGCCCTGAAAAAGCTCATGCGGCAGCTCGCCTCATAGACGCGGAGGATGGGCTTTAGCCCAGGCGGACGGTTCGCTCCATCAAGCAGCATGGGCTGAAGCCCATCCTACAAATTTCAAACACAAAACTTCAAACTTGAACCTCGCGGCAAAGACATGAAGCAAGACTCGCTCAAACTGGCCCAGGAGCACGGCACGCCCCTGTTTATCATCAACCACGACGTGATCCGGGAGAACTATCGCACGTTCAAGAGGCACCTGCCCCGCGTCCAGGCGTACTACGCGGTCAAGGCGAACTCCAACCAGGAAATCGTCAAGACGCTGTTCGAGGAAGGCGCAAGCTTCGACGTGGCCTCCTACAGCGAATTCATGCAGGTCTACGAGTACATCCGCCACTTCGAAGAGAAGGACCAGGACTTCTATATCTGGGACAGGATCATCTTCTCCAATACGGTCAAGGACCGGGACACTCTCCGCAAGATCCGGCGGTACAAGCCGCTCGTCACCTTCGACAATGAGGACGAGATCAAGAAGATCAAGGAGCATTGCGACACCGCCGGGGTGATCCTCCGATTGAAGGTCCCGGATATCGGCTCGCAGGTGGAAATGAGCTCCAAGTTCGGTGCCGAGCCCGGCGACGCGCGACGTCTGATCCAGCAGGCCTTCGATCTGGGACTGGTCGTGGAAGGATTGAGCTTCCATGTCGGGAGCCAGTGCACGACGTTTGACAACTACACGGCCGCGTTAGACATCGCCTCGCAAATCTTGCACGACGCCCGCCAGAAAGGTCACCAAGTGAAAATCGTGGATATCGGCGGCGGGTTCCCTGTCCCCTATGATTCGCGGGTCCCGCAGTTCGAGAAACTCGCGGGGATCATCAACGCCGAATGCACAAGGCTGTTCCCTCAGGACGTGGACCTCATTGCCGAGCCCGGGCGCTTCATGGTGGCCACGGCGGCGGTGTTGGTTTCCGAAATCGTCGGGAAGGCCCGGAGAGATGGGAAGATCTTCTATTACATCAACGATGGGGTCTATCAGACCTTCTCCGGCGTCGTCTACGACCACTGGATTCCGAATTTCCACGGCTTCAAGCCCGGCCCCATGGAGGTCTGTGCCGTGGTGGGGCCGACGTGTGATAGTTTCGACAAGATTTCCCTGTCGGAGCAGCTTCCGGCGGATCTGCAGATTGGGGACTACCTCTACACGGAGAATATCGGCGCCTACAGCATTGCCTCGTCCACCAGGTTCAATGGCTTCGAAGGCGCCAAGATCCTGCACCTGAACAACCGCTCGCCGTGACACCGCGAAGGGTCGCTCGGTGAACTGTGAAGAAGGTCATTGCAGGTCGCGACACCGCTGCGCCGCGCAATGACACGCCTTGAGACAACCACTCTGGCGGTGGCAGCGTCGTGCTGACGTGGCCGCCGACAGTACGGATCGCCACCTGTAGACTGTGTCATCTTGATCCGTTTACTTATCTCCGTGATGTCCTCGACCGGGTCAGCACCCATCCCGCCGGCCGCATCGCCGAATGGATCCCTTCCGCCTGGGCACAGAAGTCTTCCCCTTTTCTGAGATAGGCGCGGCACGTGCCGTCTGGTATACTATGCTATGGCAATTCTCTGTTGCAGCATCGTCGTGTAGGCCGGTGGGCAGGCGGCGGTCTCTCTGCCGAGAGTTGGGGGGACGGAGGAACGGACGTGTCAGGAACGAGCCCTTCTCAAATCTCGCGGATTATCCCTGTTCTACTGGCGATCGGCTTTTTTGCCTTCCCGGCTTACGCCAAATACAGCGGCGGCAGTGGCACGGCCCAGGACCCGTATCTTCGGGACGGCCAGACGGTTCATGTGGATGACGTTTCCACCCTTGGGCCCGTGCGTTCTCCCGGCGGGGACGGTTGGTCGTTGGCCCTGAAGACCTTGGGATCAGAAGCGCCCTCGACGGAGGGCAGCGGTGTGGAAGGGAGGATCGGAGACGGCCTGATCCGGCTGACCTGGACGAGTGCGTCAGGGAGTGTCGTCGGCTATCGAATCTACCGGCGCGACTACGGCCCCAGCTCGCACTATGGCCTGCGTGCCACCGTCGGAGCCGGCACGCGCACCTTTGAAGACATCGGGCTGGACAATAGTCTGCCGTACTTCTACAAGGTTGTTCCCGTCTTGGTAGATGGGAAGGAAGCAAATGTTCTTGGCGAGCTTACTCTTTGTCCCATGCGAGCGCCGATGTGGAAGTACGTCTCCCCGGAGCCTGCCATTGCGGCGGTCGACATGGGAGGGGCGGGCGTCCCATCGATCGGCCGCCCTGGGAGCTTCGACGGGGGGCTGGGGCTCAGCGAGTCCGACAAGAATCGTACGGCTATCAGACAGGCGGCGACAGCCCGCTTCTATAGCGATTCTCTGGAGAATCCTGTCGCCGGCGTGTGGGTGGACCGAGGCGCGGCAGGGGAGTGGGATGGCGAAGGGGTCAGTGATCCTGAGTGTTGGGAATCCGACGTCGTCTATTCCGGCTTCGACGGGAAAACGTGGCGGATCGGGAAGATCACGCCTGGCACCGCCACTCGGGGCATGATTCTGGACGTGGGCCCCAATGCCTGGGATTCGGTGCATGTTCGAGACGCAACTGTGGCCAACGGGGGAGGAATCAACGAACTGTTCTACGCCGGATTCGGCGGGTCGCTCTGGCAGATTGGTCACGCAACGTGGTCGGGGTCTGCCTGGGTCAAAGACGCAGGGAATCCCGTGCTGTCCCCGGGCCGGCCGGGTGAGTGGGATAGTGCGGGCGTGTCAGGCCCCTATGTGGTCCAGGAGAGACTGTATCCGCCGCTGTTCACGATGTATTACACCGGTTCCGATGGTGTGAGGAGCCAGATCGGCTATGCCACATCCAATGATGGGACGCACTGGGCCAAACATGTTGCCAATCCTGTTCTTCCCGTGGGTCCTGTGGGTTCTTGGTGTGGTGCCGGCGTTGGGCATCCGACCGGCTATGACTTCAACGGTGAGACGCATCTGTGGTTTGAAGGAACCGACGGCACAGACACGGCCATCGGGCGTGCGATCATCCACCGCTCCAGAGTCTTTGGCCGGCACACGGCCCTGTTTGGCCCGGAATGGTTCGAGAGAACCGCCGAATATTTCAACGTGCCGACCATTTACGATGCACTCTACGACCTGCTGATCGAATTGCATGGCTTTCCCAGTCAGGGAGCTGACTACCAGATAATGAGCTATTACAGTAGGGCCATATGGGCATCGTCGAATGGAAACCCATACGCCCAGGGAGTATCTTGGTACAGTATCTTTGATTATCCATCGTATCCGCGTGTCGGCTCATACTTCCCCCTTGTTCTCGCTCATGAGTCTGGTCACAACTTTATGTATTACCTTTGGGGAACGCTGGGTGCGATTATTTTCGGCAACAATAACAATAGCGCTTCTTACCACTGGCTGGCTGGCCCCATGACGGATTACTCTCTTGCGAGACTGGCTGAGAATTACAGTAAATGGGGACTAACACAGGAACAAATTGCTCAGGTCATCTCCCAAGTCAACCGCCCACGTGACGCAGACATCTTTTCCATTCTCGCCAGCGAGTACGGCTGGGGCATCTGGCAGAGCTTCTTTCGGGCCTGCCGACCTGGGATTATTCCTACGAGTCTATACCAGTCTGCGGACACCTCTGCCCAGAAGAATACGATGATGATTTGTATCTTGAGTGTGGCCTGCCAGACCGACCTGCGCCAGCGCTTCCGACAAGAGCCTCAATTCATCAACGAAATCGACGACGGATTCTACCACACCATCTACCCGGTTATCGCATCCGCTATGACCGGGGAGAAGGAGCCGCCCTCTCCCCCATCCAATCTCACGGCCTTGCTGAAACCGGGTCCATGCGTGAAGTTGCGTTGGGCTGCTTCTTCTGCATCGGATATCAACCACTACAACGTCTATTCCGACAACCTTAGTAGCACAATGGACTATTCACTGCCCTTTGGTGTAGCCCCGAGGCCGTTGGACACCACATGGACATCGCCCACGTTACCAGGTGGAGGATGGTATCGATTCGCCCTGCGTGGGGTGGATCATTGGGGCAACGAGGAGAAAAATACGAGTGCCGTCGTCTCCGTCTTCGTTCCTCAATCCCCCGCGTCCTTCATCCGGGACTGGCTGCTGCTGGGACCCATCTCCAACACCAGCCTGGCCACCTTGACGGCCACTGATTACACCATCACGGGAGAAGCTCACCTTGACCCCTTTGCCGGGCAGGTCGAGGGAACCTATCGTTGGCGGCGAGCAGGGACGGCGAGCGACTTCGAGGAGTATCTACCTTCGGTCGATACCGACAGTATAGACCTTGGACGTCTCCTATGCAATCCTTCGCTTTGTGCGAGTTATGCCTTCACCCGTGTCTTCGTGCCGAGCCGTACGGTCTGCGATCTGCGGGTGTCGCGCGATGATGACTGTCGCATCTGGCTCAATAGCCGGGAGGTCTACGCCGCAGGCTACACGCCTTCCGAGGTCCCGATCCCGGTCGTCCTCCAGGCAGGCTGGAACCGGCTATGCCTGAAAGTCTGCAACTACTGGTACGATTATTCCTTCACTGCTCGTTTTTGTGATGCACAAGGAGGTGCCGTGCCGGGCATGGTCTGGAGCGTGGATGCGCCGGGCAGTTCGCCCGTGGCCGGCATAACACGGACCGAACTCGCCTTCCACGACGTACCCATCGGCCAGAATACCTCTCTGGCCGTCAACATAGTGAATCGAGGCACAGGGACGCTGGCCGTGTCCAAGGTAGAAATCCGGGGTGAATCGGCCTCTGAATTCCGATGTTCGCCGCAGAGACTGGACTTGGCTGCCGGCACCGGCAGTCAAGTGTTTGTTTCGTTCTCGCCCACAACCGTGGGGGTCAAATCGGCCGAGCTTGTGGCCTCGACCAACGATCCCAACCTCCCCACGTTCACCGTCGCGTTGTCGGGTCTTGGGCGCAACAATGCCTTGTACGTCAATGACGGCTCTTCCAGCGGCGATGTCTTCACCACGGCGCTCGGCAACGACCGGAACTCCGGCCTTACGCCGGCATCGCCTTTGCGTTACCTCAGCACGGTCATAGAGCGTTTCGCCCTTCAGAACGGCGATGTAATCTACCTCGATGCCGGCCTTTACGTCGAATCGGCAAACGTCTTCTCCACCGACCACGGGTTCACGGTACGCGGTGCAGGCAAAGACCTCACGGTCATTGATGGGGGTGGCGTAACACCGTGTCTCGTCTTCAACGCGGTCACAGACGCAAACGTAGAGCAACTTACACTGCAAAACGGGAAAGGCCTGCCGTTCGAGGACGGAACTCGAGGTGGTGCTCTGTTCGCCCAAGGGTCCAGGATCCTGGTTAGGGATGCCGTGCTGCAAAATAGTACGGCCAAGTGGGGAGGTGGAGTTTTCTTGGATGGAGGAGAGGCCAAATTGCTGAATGTCACTGTCAGGGGCAATACGGCAGAGGGCGAGGGTGGCGGCGTTTACTTTGGATCAGCAGGTACCATGCAAGACTGCGTTGTCACCTCAAATCAGGCAAAGGCTGGTGGTGGCCTTTACTTCCCAATCTATGGTAATGGCGGTGTGGTTGAGAACTCGATATTGCTGAATGTCACTGTTAGTGGCAATACGGCAGATAGCGACGGTGGCGGCGTTTACTTTGGATCCGCGGGTACCATGCAAAACTGCGTTGTCACCTCAAATCAGGCAGAGTCTGGTGGTGGCCTTTTCTTCCCCGTATATGGTAATGGCGGTGTGGTTGAGAACTCGATTGTAAGCCTGAATGTGGCGAATAGCAATGGCGGAGGGTTGTATTTCCTTTATGGTGGCTTAGCCAAGAACTGCGAAATTCACGACAACAGGGCAAATGCCGGCGGCGGAGCTGCGTATTTCTATGGTGATGGCGGCGTGCTTGAGAACTCGATGGTAAGCCGGAACGTGGCGAATAGAGGCGGAGGGTTGCTTTTCTGTTTTGGTGGCTTAGCCAAGAACTGTGAAATTCACGACAACAAGGCAGATGACGCCGGCGGAGCTGCGTATTTCTATGGTGATGGCGGCGTGCTTGAGAACTCGATGGTAAGCCGGAACGTGGCGAATAGCGCCGGAGGGTTGCTTTTCTCCTACGGTGGCTTAACTCAGAACTGTACGGTTGTCGGCAACCTGGCGAGATCGAATGGCGGCGGTGCGTATTGCGCGAGTGGTGGAACGGTCGGAAACACGATCATGTACTCCAATCGAGCATCGAACGGCTCGGACTACTTCAATGACGGTCAAGGTTGGTCCTATTCATACTGTCGTGCCAGCCCAAGGATTCCATCAGGCCCAGGCAACATCGATGCCGATCCCTATTTTGCCAATCCCGGTTACTGGGACACAAACGGCAGTGCGGATGCTCTCGACGATGATTTCTGGGTCGACGGGGACTATCATCTGAAATCCCAGGCGGGCAGGTGGGATCCGAAGACCAAGACCTGGGTCAAGGACGCTGTTACCAGTCCGTGCATCGACACCGGGGACCGCAGCGATCCTGTGGGAGACGAGCCCCCGCCCAATGGCGGGCGAATCAATATGGGCAGGTATGGAGGCACCGCGGAGGCCGGCAAATCGTATCCGTGAACCGCGGTCCTATTTGATGCCCAGCACGTCGGCCCGCAGGGCTCTTCGCACAGACGTGTCGCGCCTGTGGGCTGGGCGTAACGTCAGCGATTTCAGACCGTCAACACCGGAATCAGCACGAAAGATGACGGGCCGGGATTCCTCAGACGTGATCTGTGGCCGTTCCTTCACCGACGTCATGGGTGCCCTCTCCGCTTTCCTGTTGCACACTCTGTCTGTTGCACGCTTTTTGGCGAGCGAGACGCTCGCCCTACGCGGAGACGGCAGACGACGGCCGATCCGGCCTTTTGCACAGCCGTTCGATGTCTCGTGCCACAATCTGGGCGACGATCTGTTGCAACTCCAACAGATCTTGGGATGCCGCCTCCGGGAGGAACAGCCGTACCCCAGCCCCTTTCGGTAGGGCGGCGGGTTTCTCCTGCGCCCGGCCCGGAGCACGTCGGCGCCGGCCGGCGGCGCGCCGCTGCTCGGCCAGGATATTCTCGGCGAGATTGTAGGCGGGAACCTCCGTGTCGTCGGCCGGCGCGGCCTCCGCCGCGTCGCCTGTGCCAGCGGGAGCCGCAGAGCTTTCCGCGTCCCCCGGATGGCTGTTCATCCGAGGCGGAAGTGCCGACACGGGCAGTGGATGCATAGCGGGCGCAGCCCGGCGCGACGGCGGTTCCACCTTTGCCTCCCCCTCATCTGCAGGCGGACCACTCTTGTCGAACGGCGGAATCACGTCCCTCGCGCGCAACACTCTCCGGCGCTTGGGTTGATTGTCAGGCTTCACGTCGTCCACGGTCGAACAAACCTCCCGGTGAAAAACCTGCTCACAGGCCGGACGCATTTCGTTGCTGTCCGCATGCGATCCTATGATAACACCGCCGGCGCGACTCCGCCAGACGGCACAGTCATCGATACTATCGGCCGGAGCGTTCCGCCGGCGTGAATCGGAATGTGCCTGTGCCGTCAATCGGCTCCGGCCGGGCCGAGAGAGTATTGCGTGAAGCTATCCAGGTGAATCTCGCGAATCAGGCGGTTCACTTCCTCCACCGTCACCGCCTTGACCGCCGCAACGTCCTGCTCGATGGAGCGGTATTCGCCGAGGTACATCCAGTTCGAGCCCAGGTCCCCCAGCCGGCCCATCGGCAGCTCGTTCTTGAGGACCAGGGCGCTGAGAACCTTGTTCTTAGCCTTGACCAGTTCCTCCCCGGTGATGCCGCTGCTGACGAGGTCCCGGAAGATCCCGTCGGCGATGCTCATGACCTTGGCCGCGTTGGGTGTGCCGCAGCGAAGGTAGCAATAGAACAGGCCCGTCCCGTCCATCGGGCCGAAGTGCATCGACGCTTCCTCGGCCAGTGCCTTGTCCACCAACTCCCAGTAGAACCGCGAGCCGTAATCGTCGCCGACGATCATGCTCAGCAGCGCGGCGGCGAATCGCCGCGGGTCTTGCGCGGAGACGCCCGTGTGCATCAGACAGATGTGCTCACGTTTGAGATTCGCCTTCTCGGTCCGGGCCTTTTGCTTGGTGCCGTCGAAATGACCCAGCGACCGGCCTACCTCCTGCCGCGGCCAAGGTCCCGAGGCGGCCTCGACCACGCCGCAGAATCGGTCCCAATCGAAGTTGCCCGCGCAGGCGACAATGATGTTGTTCGGGGCATAGCGCCGAGTGAAGTAGCCGCGCATTTGTTCAGCCGTCAGACCGTCGATGCTCTCCACTGTCCCCAGGACGCTGTAGCCACACGGATGGGTCCCGAAGTGCAGGTTCCGGCAGCGATCGATCACGTCGAAGCTCGGCGTGTCCTGGTACATCGCGATCTCCTCCTTGATGACGTTCTTCTCGATGGTGAAGTCGTCCTCGCGGAGAGCGGGCCGCATCAGCTCGGCCCAGAGCGATGTGATGTCCACCAGGTACTCCGGCAGCACGGACGCGTAGAAAACCGTCTGTTCTTCGCTGGTAAAGGCGTTGAACTGCGCCCCCCGGCTGTCGAACGCCTCATTGACCTGGAGCGAGTTGAGCCGCTCGGTACCCTTGAATAGCATGTGCTCCAGGAAGTGCGAGACGCCATTGATGTCCAGGGTCTCGTCCCGCGCCCCGGTCCGGACGAAGTACCCGACCGCCGCCGACTTGGCGGGCGGGTTGACCTCGCCGATCAGCACCAATCCATTCGATAGTGTCTTTTGCCGAAATTCCATCAATACCCCGTAGTCGGTAGCCGGTAGTCGGTAGTCGGTGAAAGACCAGCGCCAGAACTCAAACCGACTACCGACTACGGACTACCGCCTACCCTCTTACGTTCTGATCTCCTTCGGTCCGATCGTCACCACGGTGAAATCCTCGAAGGGATGGCTCCGCAGGAATCCGAGCACGGACGCGACGGAAGTCTCTTCGATCTTCTGCTTGACCTCCTCCAGCGTGCGGACCCGGCCCAGCATGTAGTAGTCGCCGCCGATCGAGCCGGCCCGGCTGCTCGACGACTCACTCTGCAGAATCACGCTGGACTTGAGGCCGATCTTGGCCCGGTCCATCTCTTCTTCGCTGATCCCCTCCGCGAGCCGCTGGAATTCGCCGAGGATCACGTCGTAGGTCTCCTGGGCCTTGTCCGGGGAGGTCCCCGCGTAGCAGGCGATCCCCGCTGCTTCCCGCAGCGAATGGTACCGGGCCCCGATGGCATAGCACAGGCCGCGTTTCTCCCGCACCTCCGTGAAGAGCCGCGCGCTCATGCCGCCGGAGAGGACCGAGACGGCCAGGCGCGCATCATAATACGGCTCGTCGGCGAACCGGGCCGTGGGAGTCATCACGCCGATATGGACCTGCGCACCGTCGTGGGGAATATGCGTGTACTTGGGTTCCCGCGTGCCAATCTCGATCGCGCTGATCGGCTTGGCCCCGTGCGGCCCGAATACGCTCTCGATCTCCCGGCAGACGGCGTCAAGGTCGTACTTGCCCGCGATGGCTAGGATAATCTGCCGGACATCCAGGTGGGCGTTGGTAATCTCCCGGGTCTTGGCCGCTGTGAGGACCTGGAGTTCATCGAGTTCTCCCATATTACTGCGGCCCAGCGGGTCGGGATAGAACCGCTTCCGCAGCTCGATCATGACCTTCTGGCGCGGCTCATCGTCCAGCGACCGCAGTTCCTCAATGATGAGCTGCCGGGCGGGCTCGAACTCCTCGTCTGTCAGGCGCGGCTGAAGAATGACATCCGCATACAACGAGAGCGCCTGCGCCAGGTTGCTCGACTCCAGCGCCGCCCCGATATAGATGTGCGAGCTGCCGATGGAGGTCGAGCGTTGCAGTCCCAGGCCGTCGAGGGCGTCGCCCAGTTGCCGGTTGTCCCGGCTGCTCGCCCCGCGGAAGATCCACTCGGAGATCACATTGGCGGCCCCGCCATAGCCCGGCGGCATCCACGCCGCCCCAGCCGGCAGCATGAAGTCGAACGCCACCGACTCCACGCCGGGCATGGGTTCGCCCAGCACGACCATGCCGTTCGGCAAAACGCACTTGTCAATCCGCTGCTCCATGCACTGCCCTTAATGTCACACAACACGAATTCTAACCAGAGATACGTCCGGCTTCAATCCCGAGTCCGCTACTAATTGATTTTGCCCGCAAGATGAGGCATAATCCTATCTCCTGAGCCAATCCTTAGTGACTGCGCAATAATAACCTGAACAACTTTCACTTCCGTGGAGACAGGGTGTAGTTCCATTCGCCGTGGAATTCGTGACGTTTGAGGCGTAGTTGCCCCAGTTGCTCGTCGGTTACCTTGATCTTGGCAGGATA
>CAYHAJ010000157.1:0-9050 GCA_964354535.1 uncultured Pirellulales bacterium | reverse complement strand
AATTAGACCAACTGCCGGTCCCCAGACCGTACCACCGCTGACAGAGCCTCGGGGAGGACAAACAAACACGCCCTACAAAAGGGCTGATGAATCCCTGGGCTATTCTCTTTCGCCCTCCAGGCTTCGTCTTGTCCTCGCCTCGCATCTCCGACACCACCCCCCCAGTTTCTCCGGCCGTCCTCCGTCTTCCGTCCTCTGTCCTTGGCCCATTGTACTACTGAAATCCAAAGAATTTTGTCTCGCGCCAAGACGCCAAGAGCGCCAAGAAATCATCTGCCCGCATCAAGGCCGTTGACGGTCCAGGTAATCCCCTCCTTCATGACCGCCGCACCGAAATTCAACAGGAATCCGAGCTTCCTGTGGGCAAGTCTCTTTTTGATGGGACATGCCGTAAGTCTCCAGACGTAAATGAGTTAGAAAATCCACAGATTACCCAGCCCGGCCTTCGGCCGGAGCCAAATCAACTCGCGCGGAGACGCGGGGAAGAACACAACTGTACTCTGTCTTACCTCAGCGTCCCTGCGTCTCTGCGCGAGATACAATTCTCTTTCTGATAGGGACTGACGTCCTCCCGGTCGAATTATCTGGAAATGTTTTTCAGTTGTTACGAGTTAGTGGCACAGATTCAAGAAGGAAGAAGGAGGCCCGTCGTTGTCGATTCTCTTCCTTTGGCTCTGTGGCCTTTCTTTAGGAATCTGTGACAATCGGTAGATTGCCGCGCTTCGCTCGCAATGACATGATCTGTGGATGACTCGTTTTGGTTGCGCCCGAGGGCCGCGCTGGGCCCTCCGGGCTGGGCGGGTCCGGCGATGAGGAATTTTTGTATTATTTTCGATTTGTGCACAACATACGGGAATCGAGAAACGTCTTCTTATAGATGAGCGGCCGCCGGCGGAGGCGGCCGCAACGATGCGCGGGGTCAGGGACTCCGCGGGTTTGATAGGATCAGTGAAGCGCCGCAATGACTTCACCACAGAGACACGGAGATCGCGGAGCGAATCCCCCGTTCTTGGCGGGAGATGGCTTGGCTCCGGCTCCCTGGCCTCTGTGCCTCAGTGGTGAGGATTCGTGCGAAACAAAGCCAAAAGGCGGTAGCCGGTAGTCGGTAGGCGGTAGTCAGTTGGAAGACGGCGGGAAGAACAAAGCCAATTTGAACAGGGATCGGGGCTCAGGGGTCGGAAGCCAGCAACCTGACACCCCACCGCTGGGCTTTCGTGCGAAACAAGACGCCCACGACAAAAGTCCCCCAGTCGGATTCCGAGCCGCGTTTCTGGGCGGATATCAAGGATCGGTTCGGCCGATCCCGACTTTTGTCGGGCGCGTCAAACAAAGCCAATTTGGTCGTGAACAAATCGAGGGTAACTGCCGTCCAGGAATAAGGTTATGGGAGAAATGAGTGAGCCATGGCTGTCGAAATACAAAGCCAATTCGGCAAAGCCCGGCTGGGATCCAGGGGGGCGATTGTGCGAAACAAAGCCAATTCTCGGCACTATGCCGATCGGGAGATCGGCGTTCCCAGGGGGCCGAGACGTGCGCAACAAAGCCCATTTGCCGGGACGCGGCCTGCGGGACGGGGACCGAGTGTGCAAAACAAAGCCAATTTCGGGTGGCCTCCGGTGGGACGGGGCCACAGAGGCGAGGGACGTGGCCTTTCGAACAAACAAAGCCGATTGGCGGCCCTGCTGTTGGGCTTGTGGTTGATGATTTTGATGAGCTATGCCCAGCCGTCGCCGCCGAGAATGGACAGGACGCCCATCAGCCAGATCATCGACGAATCGATCCAGTTGGCCGGCCACAAGGTCGGAGCGGAGCACGTCAGTGCGCAAGTGCGTTACTGCCCGGAAGTTAAGGACGTGCAGGTGGATTCGGCCCAGGTGGTCGTGGCCGTCGCAAATATCATCGCCAACTCGATCGAGTCCTACGCGGACCCCCTCGGACCGGTGAAGATCACGGCCCAACCCGGGCATGAGGGTCTGCGGCTGCATATCAATGATCTCGGCTGCGGTATGGATGAGGCCACGGTTCGCAAGGCGACCAGCCCGTTCCTCTCGGCAAAGCCCGCCAGCCGAAAGCGGGGGATGGGGTTGGCCTACGCCAGCCGGCTGATCCGCCTCAACCGGGGCACCCTCGAAATTGCGAGTCAACTGGAACACGGGACTACGGTCACAGTCACCCTACCGCACGAATAAATCTCCCAATACCCCCAATATTTCCGTTTTGACAGGAATTCCGTGCAAAATACGTATTTTGCACAGTTGTTAGCGATTCCATAATTTATGTATAGTGGCTTGCGTGGCAGGGATTGGTCGAGGCAGCCCAAGTAGGGCTGTGGCCGGGAACATCGGGCCACGCCAGGCAGGCAGTGGGGCATGGCTGGGTTTTGTGCCTCACTGCTTGCTCGCTTTTTCGCACGCCGACCGCACGCAAGCACGAACGACAAGAGCAGGGGAGAAATGTGCGTTCTTATGGAACGTCAGAAAGAAATTCGTTTTCCGGCATCGACTCTCTTCCCAAACGGCACGCAATCGGTTATAGATGGGCCGGGGTGATCAGCGTTCAAGTGAAGGGAAAACCTCGCCGACAGATGCGTTCGGAGAGATCATAAGAAAAGATGAATACCGCATTTGCGATTTTGATGACAGTTGCTTCGACGGTCGTCTTTGGCTGTCAGACGCCCAATTCGGGCGGAACCTCGCACCGAGACGGCTTGGTCAAAAATGTCGGTGCGGCCGTCCAGAGTGCCGAGGCAGACGAGGAAGGCCCTACGGTCCTGCTGGACTACGGCCGGGACCCCTCCAAGAAGAATTCGATTCGGTCCTTCCTGTACTTCATTCCGCTGGTCTCGCCCGTGCCTGTCGGGCGGCACGTGTGTTCCGAGAACCGCCAGCAGGCTACGATCATCTCCTATGAGAAGAAGGTCGCGCCCAAGTCCTTCCACGTGACGTGCCAGTTCGAGATGTCGGGCGAGGGCTTCTGCAAGTTCACGTTCGATCCCGCGGGGATGATCGCCGAGCGTGTCACGGAGTCGAAGAAGGCCAAGGGAGAGACCCTGGCGAATGTGCTCGACTACATCAACTTCGAAGGAGAGGGCTACGGCATCATCCGGATCAAAGGGACGAGAACCGACGCGGTCGAGACTGTGACGGAAGTGGAGCTGGAGTTCAATGGTAAGGGTCGGAGAAGCCCGGTCACGATCGGCCTTTATGAGCTCAAGTACAAAGACGGACAATATTGCTACGAGAATAAGTCGAGCGACATCGTGGCGCGGGTGAACTCGCTCACCTTCAAGAAAAGTGAGAATCCCCGCATGAGCATCACGGTGGCCTCGATCTCGCACAAGGCCAACGGAGACGGCCTCGTCGGGCAAATCAAGGCGGCGGTGGCCAATCTGTTCATCAAGCCGGTGCGCATCGATCCCGTGGGCAATGAGGCCATGCTCAAATTCGGGTATGCCCTGGCCGGGCAGAAGCCGAAATTCACCTTCCCGAAGGCCGACAATATGAAGGACATCACGATCCTCGCGGAGGCCGTAGGAAAGTAGACATCCGCGCGCCGTATTTGCCACGGCTGCCGGCGGATGGACGTGTCCCGTCAGGCCGGAGTCTATCCGATACCCGCCAACCGGAATAGTCGAAGCAGACTTCGGCTCATACTCGCCACCCCTTTCCACGGCCGAAATTCTTCCCGTCGATCGCCACGCTCACGCCTGCACCGAGATGGTTATTCACCGAATTCGGCATTCACTGTCAATGTACAGCGCGGCCAGGATTGTGGGGAGACGCGCCAACGCGTTGCGGCGAGGCAGTGACCGGCTCAAGGGGGACCCGGCCGCCGCGCTCGCTGAAGCACTCTCGATCTACTTGCTTGCATCCGGACCGGTCCTGTGGTATTCTGGTGACAGGGTTTGGGGGAGGGGACAACCGGGGGTCCGAGGATTCGGCCGGGAAAGGGGGTGCTGCAGAATGGTCTTGAGGGTTCGAAGGTTTCTGACGAAGTCGATGGTGTGCGATCGCGGTCTATGGGGACCGAGGTTGGATCGCGGATCGGAGGTTTGTATAATCGTATTAGGACCACGAATGGACAGGGACGAAGGATAGTTGGCCCGCCGTAGTGCACTTGAAGTATCATCGCAAGACGGGGCTTCAATAATTCCGAAAGGAGGAATCCCATGGATAATGTGAAAATCAGCTTTGGATGCGCCTTGGTTCTGCTTGCCGCCGGACTGTTGTGTACTTGGCCGGCGCAAGCGATGGCCCAGACGACGGAACCGCCATCGGAGGAGGTGGACGGGGAGGATGCTCAGGCGCCCAGTACAGCGAATCCGCCGCGTTACATCGGCGGACTCCTGAAGCCGGAAGGTCTCCAGCAGGCGCAGGTGGACCAGATGCGCGCCGATGGTTGGGGCTGGGGGGAGATCCGCATTGCGGCCCTTCTGGCCCAACAGACGGCCACGAACGGTACCAAGGAGAGCTTCGACGCGGCCCTCGGGCAGATCACGGCCGCACGCGCTGAGGGAAAAGGATTTGGCGAGATTGCTGGCGACAATAATCTGAAAGTGGGTCAACTGGTCGGCAACAAGAAAGCTGGGGTCGGCTCTGCCAGTGAGTCTACCGCCGACGATGGCGACAAGGCCTCTGCCGTGGACGGGGAGGATGCGCAGGCGCCCAGTACGGCGAATCCGCCGCGTTACATCGGCGGACTCCTGAAGCCGGAAGGTCTCCAGCAGGCGCAGGTGGACCAGATGCGCGCCGATGGTTGGGGCTGGGGGGAGATCCGCATTGCGGCCCTTCTGGCCCAACAGACGGCCACGGACGGTACCAAGGAGAGCTTCGACGCGGCCCTCGGGCAGATCACGGCCGCACGCGCCGAGGGAAGAGGATTTGGCGAGATTGCTGCCGACAACAATCTGAAAGTGGGCCAACTGGTCGGCAACAAGAAGGCTGGGATCGGCTCGGACAATGGATCGCCGGCCAAGGCCAAGAAGCCCGGCTTCTTTGCCCGGCTGGGCAAAGCCCTCGGCTTCGGCCGGTCGGCGGACAAGCCGGCGAAACCGGCCATGGTCGAGAAGTCATCGAGGTCCGTGAAAGCGGTGCACATGGATAAGCCGGAACGCTCGGTACGATCGGAACGGGTCAAACCCGAAAAGCCGGTCAGGTTGGAGAAACCGTCCCGGCCGGAGAAACCGGAGAAGCCGGGGCCCCACGGCAGATAACGGTGCCGAAGGGTTCCTGTGACGTCCCTTGTCCTTTCGAAAGGGTCGTGGCACAGACTTTCCTGAAGACATCTGGCCGCGAGTGGGCCGTATGCTCATTCGTGGCCAGACGTCCGCTTCCGTGACGAACCGGCAATCTGACACATCTTTTCCCGGCAATGGCTATGAAACATCCGTTCTCTTTGCTGGCTCTCTCAGTGTGGACAGCAGGCGTACTTATTGCCTCCACCGCTCCGGTGTACGCCGCGACGGATCCCACATGGGAGGGCGGACTCTTCTTCTCCTATCTGACGGGCGACTACGGTCAGGACCAGGACAGCGACACCTACTACGGCTCGCTCCTGCTCAAGCGTTACCTGGGGCGGGGGGACATCACGGTGACCATCCCCTACCTGAAGGATTCCGACGGGGTGACGTTCGTCGGCGGCGACGTGGAGCCGGTCGCGGACGGCAACGGCGGCTCGGGCCTGGGCGATATCATCCTGAAGGGCCGGTACTATGCCGTCGAGCAGAACGGCTGGTTGCCTTTCATCGATCTGGTCGGGAGCATCAAGTTCCCCACCGCCGATGACGATGAGGGGCTCGGGACGGGAGAGGTGGACTTCACGGCCCTGGGCGAATTCACCTGGCGCCTGGGCGACAGCCCCTGGATCGCCTTGGCGGAGCTGGGGTACACTTTTGTGGGCGAGCCGTCCGGCGTGGACGTGCGAAACCGGTGGCTGTACAGCCTTGGGCTGGCTTACGAGTTGGACCCCAAAGTCACCCTGAGCGGCTATCTTGACGGCCGCACCGCCATTTTCGAGGGCAACGAGGACCCGCTGTCCATCCTCCTGATCGGCGAATACAAATTCCGTCCCGACCTTCGCTTCGACACGATGTTCGAATTCGGGTTGACCAGCGGCGCTCCGGATTTCGGCATTACCCTGGGCCTGCGCCAGCGGATTTGATGCCGCACCGTTCGGAGTGGGTTCCCAGGTCCGCCTTCAGGCGGCCCCGACCGCGTACACGCGGTGCTCCAAACGGACTGCGTGAGACGCATCACCCTCAGGCGATACCCGTGTATGCCGACCACCAAATGAGAGTAGTTGTCACTCGCGCCCGCAGCGCAAGGGGCAAGCGACGAATCCGGGTCCCCTCCGGCCGTGCGTCCGAAAACATCTGCTGATGGGCTGCGCAAGCCCATTTCTGTGCATCCGTCGGCGTTCTGCCGTACGACCCAGGGACACTTCACCGGTGATATGGAGTTGTTTATGGGGCGACCACCGCGCCGGGGCGTGGGCCGCGGTCCGGAGCTAAAGCGACCTTTGGAGCGGACCGAACTTAGACATAGGTCGGCCGGGCCTCAGTGTGGTGCTTCGCGTGTAGGTACCCGGTCCTTGTATGCAGCGTTTTGGGCGCCGAAACGCAATGGACCGCGCCGGGGCCTCTTGGAAGACGTGGGGAACTATGAGTCAGACCGAACGCAATCAACGGCTTCGCCTGCTCCTCCGCAAGCTGAATCAGCAGCGCAAGCAGCAAGCGAGCCAGATCGATATCCTGTGCAACGACTTGATCGGCGCCCACCGCTCCTTCCTCCAGCGGTTGCAGGACCTCGGGTTTGCGGCCGAGTTCTACCGCTCGCTCTTGGGCGGCATGGATGTGAACGGCATTCTGGCGCGGGCGGGCCGGGTCATCAAGCAGGAATTGCCTGGGGCCGGCGTCACCTTCTTTCTCCGGCAGCCGGACGGCTTCGAGCTCCACGCCTGCCCGGGGGATGAGTCTCTCTATGGAGAGCATCAAGGACCCCAGGATGATTTCGATGCGGAGCTGGTGGACGGCATCTGCAAGCACAACAAACCCTGCACGCTCGAGGATATCGTCGCGATGAGCACCGCAGGCACGCTGGGCGCGTTGCGGAAATACTCCCTGGTGACGCTCCCCCTGAGCGATCTGGGTCGTTCTCTGGGATTTGCGTTTCTCTTCTGTCCGTTGCCGCAGGTCCTGAATGCGGCGGATGTTCGCCGAATCAGCCCCGTAATGTGCGGCCTGGCTCAGGCCCTTCACGCCGTATGTCTGCCGCTGCCTTCACGCCCGTAGAGGCGACCCCATGGACCGCGCAGGAACGATTGTTGGAGAGAGAGGCTGGGGGGATGAGGCACGAGGCCGCGAGACCGGCAAGCGATGGTGGTGGCGAAGCTCGTTTCGTAAGACGTTCGACCTGAGTCCCCCAACGCGATTCATTGCGTTTGGGGTCCCAGTCAGACGTAACAAGCTGCGCCACCATTGCACGCGCGACGATCCTGCCGCCCCGTGCCCCGCAGGTGCCGTCCCCTTCTTCGGTCGTCCTCGAAGCGAATGTCCTTGCAATTGTCGTAATCACAAACCACGGTCAGCAAAGAATTTGCTTGCGTTTTTGCCTCCCATAATCCATAATACCGATGCCGACCGTTGGCGGGGGTTCGATGCCTTGTTGCTCCATGGGAATCGGCAAAGATCGTACCAACGCCATCCAATGGGGTCGTGGAGCTAACGACAAGCAGTTTAAGGGAACTCAGATGAACGAGAGCCCGGCCGGTCACAGCAGCGTATTCGAAACGAATGACAGCCTGGAGGCGGTCAGCGTCTTCCGCACGTGGAAGAATGTCTTTTTCGCGGTTTTGGTGGTTTGTCTGTTGCTGACCCAGGTGGCCTTCTGGCTGATCAATCTGAAGATCGTCCCGGCGCCCGCCGTCCCGGCCACGGTCGTGACCGCGCCCGGGCAGATGCCAACTCTGGCGCCGGAGGCCGGCCAAGCAGAGGCCGGCGGCCGCGGATTCTTCCAGCGGCTCCTCGCGGGCGTGAACTACGAGCGCACGGCGCGGACGGTGGAACTGGTCAACGGCATTCTCCTCGTCGCGGCGGCGCTGTCGGCGGCCAGCATCTTCTTCGCCCTGATGGTTTCGCTGGTCGGCCGGCTCGGGGGACTCAACCATATCTCCCGCGCCCTCATTCTCTCGCTGATCGCGGCGGTGCTTTTGATCCCCTGGCAACTCCTGGGCCTGAACGTGCTGGGCGTGATCTGGACGCCCGAGGAGCTGGCCCGCTGGCTGCCGACCAAGGGAACCGGCCTCGCGAACACGATCATCTTCTACCTGCGTTTCACCGGCTACTGGGCCGCGATCACGCTGCTGGTCTTCCTCTCGCAGGCCCGCAGCACCCTCTGGTCCAAGTCGATCCTCCGCCGCCTGGAGATCATCTGAGGTGGCCCCGCCGCCCCCGGCCGGGGATCCGGCCGTCGTAGGGTGGGGCTTGCCCCACCAAAGTCCTCCGGAACGGTAGGGTTTCTCGGCCTCCGCCCAATTGGCTTTGTTTGTACAACCGGCTCCCCAGTCGCCGACCGCCAGTCTTGACACTCGGAACATTCCTGGATTGGCTTTGTTTGTACCACCGGCCCCGCGCCCGTAGCACCGCCAATTGGCTTTGTTTCGCACTTCACACCTCCCACTTCAGACTTCTCCCTGATTGGCTTTGTTTTCCTGAGGCCGTTTACGTGCCCTATTCGCCCTAACCATTTTCCCATAAAACACTTACCCTTCGTTTTCGCTCTGGCGGAATTGGCTTTGTTTCGCACGCTTGACCCGTGACGGGTGGCAGCCTCAAGGCCCCGGGCCTTGGGGCTGGTCTTCCCTGCCCGCCACCGGCAAATTGGGTTCGTTTTACACGATAGGCTCTCCAAATTGGCTTTGTTTCGCACGCTCGGTCCTGCGTTTGTAGTGACGCCGTGAGGCGTTATCCGTGATATCCCTACGAGCACGCCACCAGCCGACAAGAATTGGCTTTGTTTCGCACGATCAGCCCCGGGAAAGGTCCGAGGCCGGAG
>CAYHAJ010000156.1:0-11320 GCA_964354535.1 uncultured Pirellulales bacterium | reverse complement strand
CGCCGGCCAGCCGCAGGACGGCGTAAACCCCTTGTCATCCTCCGGGGCGACCACGGCACCGTGTGCGACGTCGCCCTCCAACTCTCCCCAGATCTCCGACCAGACGTTCAAGGCATCCTGCACGACACTATTGGTCACATTTCTGAAGTGACCCAGCTCGACCTGGGACGACGGCGCTCCGGCGACGGTCAACGACTCGTTATCATCAAACCGGACCAATCTCATGTCCTGGCTCATGTCCTGAGACACGCAAGCGTCATGCCAATGCACAGGGCATGACAAGTTAGACTTACTGAGTCCGGCAAAAGAAAAAACACCATCGCCTTGGGCGGCGGCGCTCTTGGACGCACGGTACAGGCTTTTTTGCGACAGGCGTCCGAGTGGGATAGTAACATTACTTTTGCCGGACTCAGTAGCTGAAGGCGTCTCGCACATTTCTCACCATTCGTGATTCATAACTGGGCTCGCACATATGCGGCGATCCTTATCAGGCGGTCATCCGTCATCTTGCTCGAAATCGATTGTACACGCTTGAGGATCCATCGTAAAGACGGTAACTGAAAGGCGTCATGTCTCGTACGAAGCCCCAGAAAGACAACCGGGCGCCGGGTCTGTTTGTGCCTTCGCGTCCCCGTGTGAGTCGATTCTTCGGTTAGGCAGCGTTCATAAATAAAGGTAGCACATCAAGCCGGGAGTTGGTATGATTCCTGGCTATGAAGACCGTCACGCAGCTCCGGCAGAAATTCGCCTCCGTCTGGTCGCTCTTGGATGAGCGGACTCGGCGTCTGACGGCCGCCAACGAAGCCCGCACCCTGGGGTATGGCGGCGTCTCCCAAGTTCGTCGCGCCTGCGGCCTGTCGCGCAAAGCCATCGCCAAAGGCATGCGGGAAATCGAGGAGGGGACGTCGGTGCCGCCGGGACGCCTCCGGCGGCCGGGGGCGGGACGAAAGAAACTCGTCATCCACGATCCCCGTTTGCCGGCCGCCCTGGATCGCCTGATTGATCCGGAAACGCGCGGCGATCCGGAATCCCCGCTGCGCTGGATCTGCAAGAGCACGCGGACCTTGGCCGCGCAGTTGACCCGGCAAAAGCACCCGATCAGTCACGTGAAAGTCGCGCAACTGCTGAAGGAGCAGGGCTACAGCCTCCAAAGCAACCGCAAGACGGAAGAAGGCGAGGACCATCCCGACCGCGACGCGCAATTCCGCCATATCAATACCCAAGTCCAGCGGGCTTTGGCCCAGGGGACGCCCGTCATCTCCGTGGACACCAAGAAGAAGGAACTGCTGGGAAACTACGACAATAGCGGCCAGCAATGGCGGTCCGCGAAGCAGCCCCTCCAGGGGAACGGGCACGATTTTCCCAGTCCCGACGTCCCGCGCGCGTACCCTTATGGGATCTATGATGTGGACCGCAACACGGGATTCGTGAACGTGGGGACGAACCACGACACGGGGGCTTTCGCCGTCGCGTCCATTCGCGGCTGGTGGCGAACCGAAGGCCGTAGGCTGTATCCCCAGACGCGGGATTTGCTGATCACCGCCGACGGCGGCGGCAGCAATGGCTCGCGGTTGCGACTGTGGAAACTGGAATTGCAGAAGCTGGCGAATGAGACGGGGCTGGCCATTGCCGTTTGCCATTTCCCGCCAGGAACGAGCAAGTGGAACAAGATCGAGCATCGCCTATTCTCGTTCATCTCCTCGAATTGGCGCGGCGAACCGTTGCGCGACTACGAGACGATCGTGCAACTCATTGCGCGAACGACCACGGCGAAGGGGTTGAAAGTGACTTGCCGCCTGGACCGTCGAAAATATCCGACGGGCCGCAAGGTGACTGAGGAAGAAATGAAGCGTGTGAATCTGGAGCGTAGCACGTTTCATGGGGACTGGAACTATACGATTCGGCCTCAATCGACCTAGCCTACTTGATACCTTCATTTATTAACGGACACTTACGTCCCTATACGCCAATGATCCCGATGGGCGGGGTCGTTTTCCAGCGGCCTTTGGTGAAGTCGGGGAAGTCCTGGGGACTGCTGCGGCTGGCGACGGACTTTTCGCTCAGTTCCGTGATGCAGCTCCAGGTGGCGGCGTCGTAGACGTCGATGTCCGGGGGCGTGCCGGTCCGCAGCGACTTGATCAGGCGATACAGCGTCATCCAGTCGGCGCCGCCGTGACCGCCTTGCGACAGGGCCTTCGCGCCCCAGGCCTTCCAGAGGGGATTCTCGAACTCCTTGTAGTAGGCGTCCATCGGCTCCCAAGTGACGCTCTTGGGACTGCGGCCCTCGATGTAGATCTGCTCCAGGGTGGCCGAGTAGATGCCCTTGGTGCCCTGCACGCGATAGATCAGGTCGTAGGGCCGGGGCAGCTTCGTGTCATAGTAGAGCGTGACCGTCTGGCCGTTGACGGTCCGCAGGAGGCTGGTGTTGATGTCGGCGTCGCGGCTGCCGCGCGTGCCGTCGGCGCTCATGGAGACGAGGTAATCGAAGCGGTTGCCGCGATTGATGTCCAGCCACTGGGCGACCGGCCCGAGCGGGTGTGTCGGATAGGCGTTGGCCGAGCGGGCCTTGCCGTCCCGCACGCGGCCTGCCGTGGCGGGGTTGGCGATGTAATGCTGGTAGCCCGCCTCGCAGTGGCGCAGCGCGCCGAACACGCCGTGGCGCAGCATATTGTGGACCAGCATCACATTGCGGAAATAGCAGCAGTTCTCGAGGATCACGCAGTACTTGTGCGTCTTCTCCGCGGTCTCGACCATCTGCCAACACCCCTCGATGGTCTCCGAGGCGGGGACCTCAGTCGCTGCATGCTTACCCGCGTTCATGGCCGCGACGGAGATCGGCACGTGCCACTTCCACGGCCGGACCGCGTTGATGACAAGGTCCAGGTCCTCCGTCTCGCACAGCCGTTGGAAGTCCGTCTCGCCGCGCGAGTAGCCGGTCGGCTTGGTCTTCCCGGCAGCGGTCACGAGGTTTTGCCCTTTCGCCACACGGTCTTCAATGACGTCGCAAACCGCCTTGACCTCCACCCCTTCCAGGTCCAGCAGGATCTTCAGCAGCACCGTCCCCCGCCCCCCGATCCCCACCAGCCCGACACGCACTTTCTCCATCGGCTTGACGCCAGAGACATCGCCCGCGAATGATTCTTGGCCGACAGCCCACGCCGCCGCCGTCGCTCCGACTTTCAGGAATCCTCTGCGGTTGTACTGTTCAGCCATGATCGTTCTCCATGATTCAATCAACTCGCTGTCTTGAGGTCCGTCAGCCAGTGCAAGGCATGCTGGGCCCGCTCAAGGAACCGGCGTTTGCGTCTGTTGCCCGGCGTGCACCTTCTTGAGGGTCTCTTCAAATTCCGGACTGAAAACGTGCAGGCCGCGTTTGCCGGCGACGTCATTTTTGAGCAGAGAGGCTTGCCACCGCGCCCGATCCCCATCTTCTGTCCTCACGCTCGTCATGAGCCTCTCCAAGACCGCACGCCGCTCCTCATCCGGCGCCTTCACCTCGTCGAGAATGTCCAGCAAATCGTCACAACCCATCAGCACGTGACGATACCTGAAATTAATGGAGCTTCTCTGCACGAGGCAGCTCTGCCCGGTACGCTTCCAAACGCGAGTCGCAGGAATGGCAACGCCGAGCCTGCGAATCTCGTGAGATAACGCAGATTCGTAAACCTCGTTCTTGACCGGCACACCAAAGACGCACACACGCTCTCTGAGATCTCCGCTGTTGATGTCCATTTCACCATTACTGCTGAATACCCAGCGTTCGCCCAGCAACCACCATACGCCAAACACAAACACCACGAGAAGAACAGGGCCCAGCACCACTACCACCGCTGACAGCTTCGGTTTCTTCATTTCCGCTCGCTCATCTCCTGATCCGGCGGCGCTCCAATCTCCAAGTCCCGGCGAAGGGCGCAACGCCCCAGCCAACGAGGATGGCCCAGCCTTCTTGACGCTATTATGACCTTCATCCGGCACGGAATCAAATGTGAAGAGCCTCTATCAGAATGATGACTCGCAGGAAAGGTTCCGTTTCTTGTCATTCCCGCGCAGGCGGGAATCCAGGAACGCCGTGACTTTGCTGGACCCCTGCCTGCGCAGGGGTGACAAAGAGGGCGGCCGTTCGTTCTGCCGGAGGCTCTTTAGAATACCAAGGGCTGTGGACGATTGTCCGCAGCCCTTGGCGAATTGCGTTGTGCTACCGCACGGCGCGGCGTTGCTTCAGCGTCTACGGTTTGAAGAGTTTGAGGATCTCCGTTTTCGACAGCGCGCCGCGGTAGATCCGGACGTCGTCGATCAGTCCCCGGTACCGGCGGGTCGTGTTCTCGGCGTCGCGGCCGAGGTTGACGTCGAAGGTGGTCGAGGCGATCACGCCGGCGCGCATGCGGCTGGCGACCAGGACGCCGTCGACATAGAGCTTCAACTGGCCGCCGTCGTACGTCCCGGCCACGTGGTGCCAGGCGCCGTTGAAGTCCGCCGTCAGGACCGCGCTGTTGATCGTGAACCAACCGCCGTCGTAGACGAAGAACTCCAGCGTGTTGCCGCTGTTGTGCTTGAGCGCGTAGCTGTGATCGCCCTTGGCGATGTAGATGTTATGTTTGCCATTGGCGACATCCATCGGATTGATCCACGCCGCGAGCGTGATCGTGTCCGTGATGTTCAGGGTGGCGCCGTTGCCGCAGTTGACGTAGTCGTCCACGCCGTCCAGGCTCAAGGCGCCGCCGATCCGCCCCGCGGCCCCCCACGCGGGATTGCCGTTGAGCGTGCCGTGATTGTTGTTGCCGGACCCGTCTTGGGCGTTGTTGTCCAGCTTCCAGTGCCCGACGAGCACGGGCGGGGCCGCCGCGGCCGCCTTGCGGGCGGGATACAACCGGATGTCGTCAATGAACAGCGTCCCTGCACCGGTCCCGGGGCCCAGACCGATTGTGAGCGATTGGATTCGCGCCAAGTTCACCCCGCCGAAGCTGCTCAAAGGAATACTCCATTCCGTCCAGGCGGGCTCTGTCACGGCCGCCACGTCCTCGCCGGCGGCGCCGAAGGTGACGGTGGCGCTCTTCTTGCTCTGGTCGGTCACTTTGACCCAGAGCGGGACGTTGGCGGGGTTGCCCGAGGCACCATAGAAGAAGAGGGAGAGCGTGGTCACGCCCGCCTTCGTCCAGTCCTGCGCCTCCGGGAACGTCCGCGTAGTCTCGGAATTCGTCACGCCGCCGGTGTTGTTATACCGCAACGGCATGGCCTGCTTATCCCCGTGCACAACCGTTCTCTCGGCGAAGGGAGCCGGGTCGTTGCCGACCACCGCGCCGTTGACCTTCGGATTGTCAAAACCGTCAATCCAGCTCTGGAAGATACGGCTGCCGTCGTCGTCCGTGTACTGCTCGAAATCGTCGATCGCGAGGGAGCCGACGGTGGAGAAGCTCCAGACCTCGCTTTGCCAGGTGGACGGCTCTTTCGCCTGGTTGACCTCGACGACCTTCCAGTAATAGGTCTGGGCCAAATCGACCGCCAGCGGGAAGCTCGGTTGCGTGGTCGCCACCTTGGGCGCTGTGCCGTCGATTACGGCCTGTTTGTTGGTGCTGAGGTACACCTCGTGTGAGGCGGCCTCGCGCCCGGGACGCCAGGTCAGGGTCGCCGACGGGGTAACCCCGGCCGTGCCGGACCCCGGCGTCGGACCGCGGGCAGCCAGCGGGATCGCATAGAAGCGTACTTCGCTCAGCCCAACCTGCGGCGCCATGCCGCCCCAGTTCGCCGTGATTGTCAGCTTGACGTACTTCGCGGTGGCCCCGCCGAAATTGAAGGTGGTGTTGGCCGCATACCCCGGCGCCCCCGGGGCCCGGCTGAACTCCGGCACGTTGGCCACCGGCTTCCAGGTCGTGCCGTCGAGCGAGGTCTCGACCGTCACCTTCTTGGAGCCGAACCCGAGCAACGTCTCAATCAGTTGATTCGAGTTCCACACCATGAGCTGGTGCAGCTTGTAGACTTTGTCAAACTCGTACTGAATCCAATTCGGTTGCGCGCCGGCGCTCATCCACATGGTGGGCGGCTCGATCCCATGCAGGTCCCCCGTCATCCCGGAGCCGTCGATGGTCTTCTCGGGACCCATCCCGCTCTGGGCGCTGGAGGCCTTGGCGGCCACGGGCTTGACCGGATAGCTGTAGGGCTCGGCGGTGAACGACCACACATCGCCTTTGAAGACCTTCGTGTCGGGGGCCTTGTTGACCTCGTCCACCCGCCAGTAGTAGGTCCGGCCGAACTCCAGGCGACTCGGCTCGAACGTGCTGGCCGCTTTTCCCTGGGAAACCAGCACGCCCAGCGGCTGGGCTGGCTGCGCGTTGTTGACGTCCGTCGCCGAGGTGCCGAAATAGACGTTGTGCGTGTCCGCCCACGGCCCGGGCGTCCAGGCCAGGACGACGTTCGCGGGGACATCGGTCGCCTTGTCGGCCGGGCTGGGACCGTCCGCTTTGCCCCGGCTCCGCGGGCCCGACGGCTTGATCCCGGCGACATACTCCCCCTCGTAGACGTACACGAAGTCCAGCCAGAACGGCACGTCCGACGCGGCGCAGAAGAACTCCAGCTTGATCTCGCGGTACTGCGGCGCCGTGGTGAAGTGATATTCCGCCCACTCCGTCGTCACCTGGAAGGTCGTGAACCCCCAGGTGCCGGAGGTGTTGTCCGTCGCCTTCATCTGCACGCCCACGGAGCGCGGCTTCTCCGCCTTGACCCAGAAGCTGGACGTATACCTCGTGCCCGCCTTGACCGGCATGGGCAGGTCCAGCACGATGAAATACCAGTCGGTGCCGCCCTTGGGCTCGATCCGCAGACTCCTCTGGCCATCGACCGCCTGCGCGGTATCGATGTTGACTTTGCTCTGCAGGCCGCCTTCGTAACCCCAGGTGGCCCACATCACCCAAGCCGGGTCGTCGAGGATCACCTCGTCCTGTTCGAAGCTTGGGTTCAGCGCCAGATTGACAACTTGTGCCTGAGTCGCCGGGCACACCGCCAGCAGACCCAGGACCACCAACATCATCCAACTCACCGATTTCTTGCTCATACACGTCCTCCTCTAAAGATATGGGTTTGGGTTTCCCCGCCTCTGTACCACACGCCGCAACAGGTCCCGCCCTGTCACGGGCAACATGCGTCTCTGGACTTTTCAGGCCCCAATCCGATGAATCACGATTCCACCGGTATTGTACCGGCGCCGGTCGGGAAAGGCAAGTCAAACACGGTAAGACAAGTTTGGCAGTCCCACCCGAAAACTGACTCGCGACCATTCCGGCGAGCATGGCGAGAGGCCGGCTCTTTTGTTATGATGGCCACCGATGATGGATAGCAGACAACAGAAGATCACGCTTGCGTTCGATCACGGCACGCTCCTGCTGACAGGGCCGCAGTCGCGCGACGTTTCGAATGGCGCGGAGTCTCCCATCTGGAAGTGGGATACCCGCGTCGGGGCGTGGCGGGGCGAGGCGATCCACTACCAGGCGATGCGGGCGGCGCTGAGCCGACGGTTTGGGGCATCCTTTCAGGATCAGGTCCCGACGCCGGTAGGCGTCTCGTGGCCCAAGACGGATTTGCCGGAACTGCGCGCGGAGCAGAAGGAAGCGCTTCAGGCGTGGGCCAAGGGCGGCCGGCGCGGGCAGATCGTCATGCCGACCGGAACCGGCAAGACCGAAGTGGCCTTTGCCGCGATGGCCCAGACGCAGGTGGCGACCTTGGTTGTGGCGCCCGTCCGCGACCTGATGTATCAATGGCATCGGCGGATTCTGGCGGCGTTTGGCTATGACGCTGGGATCGTGGGCGATAATACCTTCGACATCAAGCCGGTCACGGTGACCACCTACGACAGCGCGTACATTCACATGGACAAGATGGGAGCAGGGTTCGGGCTGCTGATCTTCGATGAGGAGCACCATTTGCCAGGTAAGTGCCGGCGCGAGGCCGCGATCCTGAGCACCGCGACCATGCGGCTGGGTCTGACCGCCACACCCGAGCGGTCCGATGGCTTAGAGGCCGACTTGGACTGGCTCATCGGGCCCGTGGCCTATCGGCTGCCATTCAAGACCGTGCGCGGCTCGACGCTCGCCGACTTTGACGTGGTCCGCGTCCCGGTCGCGCTCAGCGACGCCGAGCAGGCGACGTACGATCAGTGCAGCCGGCTCGTGCAGCACTTTCTCGCCTCCCGCCGGAAAGAGACACCGGGCTATACTTGGCAGGACCTGTGCAAGGAAATCGGCAAGGACCCGCAGGCCCGCCACGCCCAGAAAGCGTATTATCTCAAGAAGTCCATCGAGGACCGCGCTGCCGAGAAGCTCCGCGTGTTGGAGGATATCTTTCGGCTCCACTACGGCCAGCAGACTCTCGTCTTTGCCGGCTCGAATGCGATGGCGCTCGAGGTTTCCCGGCGGTTCTTAGTGCCGACGATCCTCTCGCACACGCGCAAGCGCGAGCGCCTGGCTGTGCTCGAAGGCTTCGCCCAAGGCCGGTTCACCGTCCTCGTCGCCAATCGCGTGCTCGACGAGGGCGTGGACGTCCCGGAGGCCAAGGTCGCCGTGGTCATCGGTGGCCAAGCCTCGACGCGCCAGGCCACCCAGCGGCTGGGGCGGGTCCTGCGCCGGTCCGGCAGCACCAGGGCCACGCTGTACGAAGTGGTCTGCGAGGATACGAAAGAGGTCCAGCGTTCCCGCAAGAGGCGGCAAGGCGATGCTTACGAGCGAACAGTCCATCGTCGAGTATAGAGCCGGCCGGGTCATCCCCGACCGCCTGACGCAGAACACACATCGGCATTACGTCGAGTACGCCGAGCGGATGCTGGCGGTCTACCGCGCGGGCCTCGGCCGCCAGCGCTGCGAGCTGCACCGGCAAGTCGAGCAGATCTTCGCCGAGGAGCCGGACTGCCCGATTCGCCGCATTGAGGCCTTCTGCAAGCTGCTCGACGACGCGAGCGTCTTCCAGGCCGACCTTCCGGGCAACGCGGCGAAGCTCCGATTGGAGGTATTCTCAAAGGCCGCTCGTCTGCATCCGCTCGTCCAAGCGCCCGACCAGCTCTTCGAGCACGAGGAAGTAGCGGCCAAGAGTCAACTGGCCGAGGAGCTGGGCACGCCTTGGGACGTGATCGACCAAAGTCTCTACGCGGATGTCATGGCCTACCAGCGGCTGGAGCAATTCACCGGTTATCCCGATGCGGCGGCCTTTCTGTCCCGCTACAACGTCGCCCAGCTTCAAGCCTGCCTCTACCGGGCCGAGAGCATGACGGTCACCGCGACCCGCGACCTCAAGACGATCCTCGGTTACGCCAAGCTGGCCAAGCTGCTCCATGAGATCACCCGAGCCGAGGGCGTCTCGCCCTTGCATGTGGCGAGGCCATCTTGGCCTTGCTCTTCCGACGTCCACAGGCCTGTACGACATCAGTCCAGACGCGGTGGCCAAGATGCCTCCCAAGCAGACGTACAAGGGCGGGACGCCCTCGCCACGCACACCTATCGGATCACCTTCTCCGGCCCGGCCTCGGTCCTGCGCGAGACCCGCCGGTACGGCGTCAATTTCGCCCGCTTTCTGCCCGCGCTGCTGGCCTGCCGGGGCTGGAGCCTGGAGGCGGTCTTGCAGACGCCCTGGAAGACCCCGGCGAGACTGGTCATCTCCGATGCCGACCGCTTCACCAGCCATCTGCCACCGCCGGAGGAGTTCGATTCGTCTCTGGAGCAATCGCTGGCGGACAAGTTCGGTCCCACCCGCGACGGCTGGCAATTGATCCGCGAGGGCGACATCCTCCACGAGCACCAGAAGACCTTCATTCCGGACTTCACCTTCCGCCACGAGGATGGCACGGAGGTTTTCCTGGAGATCGTCGGCTTCTGGACACCGGAATACCTGGCCCACCGGCGCGAGACCCTCCAGCAGTTCCGCCGGCACCGCATCCTGCTGGCCGTGCCGGAAAGCTCGCTCCGCGAGGGCGCCCGGATCACCGACCACGTGATTGTCTACAAAACGACTCTGAAGCTCCCGCCCCTGTTGGCAGCCCTGGAAGCCGCAAGGGCGGCCACCAAGCAGAAATCCTAACTCCCCAATTCCAGATCCCAAACCAATCTCACATCCCAATGAAGAAAACGTTGCCGCCTGCAGCAGGCCCGTTTCGAATTTGAGGTTTGGGGCTTTGAATCTGGTTGGAATTTGGTGCGTGGAATCTCGGATTTGACCCTGCGGCGTCACTCTCAACGGTTCACGGGAAAGCACTTGACAATTCCCTACCGAGGTCCTATAGTACCACCCAACGCGTGGGAACATGGCATCACCAAGACACATTCGCTCATTGGATAAGTCCGCCGAAGGACGTTTTTCATCGGCCGAAGAGGGTATGTCCGGGGACTGGCCGTGTGGCCGGCCCGCGTGAAATCATCCATTTTGCGTGCAGGAGGTACGTCATGAACGAGCGAGTTCCAACCACAGACACCAATCGGCGTGAGATCCTGAAGCTGTCGGGCTTGGGCGTGCTCGGCGGGGTGGCGGTCGGTGCGGTGGCGGCGCCCAAGGTCCAGGCGGACGCGGCCATCGCGATCCCCTATGCCTCGTGGATTCACGGCCACAGCGTCAACGTCGAGTATCCGGACCGCATCCTCAACGAGCGGCGGACGGGATTCAGCTTCGCCTTCGACGGCAAGCCCGGCACCATCAACTGGTTCCACTTTGCCATCCCGACGCCCGTGATCATCAATGACGTGCGGATGCGGGCCTCGTCGGTCATGCTCATCTTCAACACAGGTTCCGTCGATGCCTTCGTCCGGGACGTCCACGTGTACGACGGGGCGACACGGATCGCCGTCCACGATAACGTGAACCTTTCGAAGAACCATCCCTTCGAGCGTTTTGTAATCCCGGACACTCCGCAAATGCTGTTGGGCCTTGGGATCTCCATCGGGGTTGGTTTCGGCGTGGAAATGATGAGCCACCACATGGAGTTCTTCTCCGCCGGTTGCGACTTCGTCATCAACAAGGCCCCCTGATCGCGATAGCGACTGAGTTCTTCGCATCCCGAACTGACCTCCGGGTGGCAGCCTCAAGGTTGACGACGCTGGCTTGTAGTGTGCCCGTAAGGGCATATCGGAAGAAAACGCCTGACGGCGTCATTCCCAACAAGCTGCGCTTGCGGCTGCCATCCGGACCGCGCAGGGCGGACTTGATTTGTCCACACCAGCAACATATACTTGCGGCCTTGAGTTGGATGTGCCATAAGCCGTTTGCCGGCCGGGTATTATAGGTTGCCGAAGAATAACAACGATCCGCTCAAAAGCTAAGACTGGTCCCGGTGAGATCGGGTGGCAGCCTCAAG
>CAYHAJ010000155.1:0-31698 GCA_964354535.1 uncultured Pirellulales bacterium | reverse complement strand
CTCCAATGGTTCCGCGGTCTTGACTTTCATTACGCGGAACATACACGGCCCTAAAGGCGAGCGCAATGGCCCAGTTTACCATTTCAACATTTTTGGGTTTGCGTAAAGTCACAATCTGCCTCAGGAGACTAAAATCTTACCCTCCTTCTATTATGCGCTTGCGAGCACACTACCAATCCGGGCCCTAACGTTGCCGACGGGTGGGCGCTACCCCTTGCGTCGGCCCTGGGCCAGTTTCCGACGCCTGGGGCGGCGTTGGGGCTTTTTCCGCTTCTTGGTCGCGGAGGGCGTTTCCGGCGTTTCGAGACGCGCGAAGGGGCGGTAGGGCCAGAGCGGACAACAGACGATGGGGCAAGTGGCGATGCGGCCGCGCTGCCAGTGCATGCAATCGAGGCACTTGGCGGCGATGGCGGCGTGGGGATCGCGGCCGGACATGGCCTTGTCATACTTCCTCTGGGAAGAGGCCTGGCCCGGACCCGGGATCGAGGCCCGGTACTGACGCCTTCGTTTTTCGTGAACCTTCATGTTGACCTTCCGACAGAGTTCCCGACGCGAACACTACGCCTCAAATGACATTATGTTCATTATACCATATTTCCTGTTCATCCGCAAGGTCCCAAAAGGCCGCGGGAGAGAGCGCGGAATCCAACCCCTCAGGGCCGGGGATGATGGTTTATCGGCCGGCACGGGCCGCTCCGTTAACCCGGCGCACATTTTGAGACCCACCCGCCGTTTTGTATGATTTGCAGGGGGGCAGTTGTAGTGCGGGATGGCGCTGTGAGGCCGTCGGAGGACAGCCCGCGCAGACCTCCCGTTGGTAATGGGGTGGTGGAACCACGTAGGGAGCCCGCAGGGGCTATGGGTAAAGGTTGAGCACAATGATTCCCGACGAATTTTCCCTGCCGCGACGGCCCAGGCAGGACCTTCGAGGTGAGATCCGGCGTGAGATCGGGTTCTGGGTGAGCAAAGGCCGACGGTGGCTGCTGGGGCTGGGGAGCCTGGTCCTTCTGATCGTTCTGGGTTTTGTCTGTATGCGGCTCATTGACGCCAGCGGCATCAAGGGCAAAGTCCTGGCAGATCTGGCCGGTCTCGGTGCGGAACACGCCGGGGGCTCTTCGCTCTTGACGCAGCCCCGCAGCGCCTCGGCGCTTCCCCGCAATTCCGTGGCGGTCTGTGAAAAGCTGGTCCGTCTCAAGCCCGATGATGCATCGGCCCGCGTCCTGTTGGGCAACGCCTACGCCGAGGTGGGGCGCGCACAGGAGGCCACGATCTGCTATCAGGAGGCGCTGGGCCTGGACCCGAACTGTTTCGATGCGTATCTGGGCATCGGAAAGGTCCAGTTCGACCACGGCGCCTTCTCCGAGGCGGTCGCCTCGTACGAGAAAGCCCTGAAGATCCGACCCCGCTCGGCGAGCGCGCATCTCTCGCTGGGACTGGCCCTGTCCAACGCCGGCCGGTATGAGGAAGCGATGCAGGCGTTCCAGCGCGCCAAGGAGCTGGATCCCACGGTGGTGGAGACCCAGGTCCTGACCGGCAGATCCTATCTCCAGGCCGGGATGTACGCCCAGGCCATCGAGAGTTTCAGAGACGCCGTGCGGACGGATCAGGAACACGCACAGGCGTACTTCAACCTCGGCCGGGCGTACCTGCGCGTGGGGGATCGCGGCCTGGCGCTGGACCAGCAACGGATCTTGCAGAAGCTCGATGCCCAGTTGGCGGACCAACTGCTGAGCCTGATCAACGGCAACCCGCAAGACCAGAATGCGATCTGAGCGCCGCGGCCGAAACGGACGCAAGATCCCGAAAGCGAGTCTTCTCGGAGCGCCGCCTTCTTTGGCGACAGCCGACAAGGGGCCTCCAACGCGAGGCATCGTGTTGGGGGCCCCTCGATGATGCCACCCTCCGGTCAGGCGACCCTATGTCTGCCCTGACGCAAAGAGCGATTCCCCATGTTTTCCACCCTCCTTGTGATATAATGGTCTCAAGCCGGTCCCGGGCTATCGCCGGCTCTCCAAGGCGGTGACGCCTCCCGCGGCGGTGTTCAGTTGGGCGGCCGGCGGAGGGCGGCTGGGTACCGGGAGTCCGTTCGATCGCTGGAGGATGCCACATGAAAGATACGCACAGCAAGCTCGTCTTGACGGTCCTTCTCGCGGCCGTATGGACCTGTGGAGAGACTTGGTCAATGACCATCCAGTTTGGCACTGAGGGCATGAACCTTGTCCCGGCGGGGGCGGTGTGGAAGTTCTTCCGCGGCAAGCAGCCGGCCAGCGTGCCGGGGGATGCCTGGCGGCAGGTGGATTTCGACGACACCCGCTGGGAGGCGGGGCCGGCCGGCTTCGGCTTTGGCGACAACGACGACGCCACGGTTCTGAGCGACATGCTGGGCCGCTACGCTACGGTCTACCTCCGCAAGGAATTCTCCGTTGCCGCTGTGACGCCGCATGCCCCCGTGCAGTTGACGATTGACTACGACGACGGCTGTCTCGCCTACTTGAACGGCAAGGAGGTAGCCCGGCGAAACATGCCGGCCGGAACCGCCACGCACCAGACACTGGCCTCGATCTCGCACGAGGCCGGCACGCCGGAGACGATCAACCTGGGGCTCGCCGGCGATCTGCTTCGTGTGGGCAAGAACGTCGTGGCCATCGAGGGCCACAACAATTCGTTAACCAGCAGCGACCTCTCGCTCATCCCGTCCCTGCGAACCGCGTCGGACACGCTGCGCAACGGCAGTACGTACATCGTGACGGCCGGTACGGCGACTCTCGCCGGACGCACGAATGCCGCCGGGGCACGGAGCGTTGTCGTGCAAAGCGTGGCTGCCGACTTCAACCGGGCAGACGGCACCTGGCGCGCCGATGTCCCGCTGCTGGTCGGCTTGAATGTCATCACCGCCCGAGCCTTCAATGCCGCCGCGAAGGAAGTCGATTCCGGTTCCCTCGAAATCCTCTCCGTGCCGCCAGCCAATCACCTCGCGGGCGAACTCAAGGACGATGTTACGCTTTCCGGAGCCTATATCGTGGATCAGACTGTGACGGTGCCGGCAGGCAAGACGCTGAAAGTGGAGCCCGCCACGGTCGTGTTGATGAAGAAGGGCGTTTCGATGCTCGTCGCCGGCCAACTCCGGGCCGAGGGCACCCACGCCCAGCCGATTCGATTTACGCATCTCGGCGACGGCACGACTTGGAAGCAGCTCCTATTTGTCAAGGCGGCCGATAGCCGGTTCGAGCACTGCATCATCGAGTATGCCGACAGTGTGGGCGACCATCAGGACTACTACGAGCCCGGGCCGCGCAACTATCACGAGGCCGTGGTGGCGCTGGCCTGCCATTTGGACTTCAACGACTGCACGTTTCAGAAGCTGCCGAACGATGGTCCCCATGCCGAAGGCGATGCGCTCGCCATCATCGCCGATGACGCCAACCATCCGGGCGACGCCTCGGCCAGTTTCACCCACTGCAAGTTCCTCGGCATCGGGCAGGGGGTTCACACCCGCTATGCCCATGTCCGGATCGAGGACTGCTACTTCCAGGGCAAGAGCGGCGACAACGACGACGTGGACCTCTGGGGTGAGAGCACGCCGCCCTGCGTCATCCGCAACAATGTGTTCGACCTGCCGGAGCACGACGACCGGATCAACCCCACGCGGTGCTCCGCCCTCATCGAGGGGAACATCATCATGGGCGGCGACGACCACGGCATGGTCCTGCGGGATAAATGCTCGCCCATGATTGTCAACAATGTCATCATTGGCTGTGCCAACGGCGGGATCGCCGTCGAGAACTCCTGCACGGCGACCCTGATCAACAACACGATTGCCCGCTGCGGTCGCGGCGTGCGGCTCTTCGACCTGGGCCGCTGGGGTCCGCCGTACCGCCTCAATCCCGGTGGCGGCACCGCGACCCTGGTCAACTGCATCATCTGGGACTGCCCGCAGACAATCACGCTCGCCGACACCTCGAACACGGCGATTGCCGACCGGGGCTCGCACGTCACGGTCCGGTACTGTGACATCCAGCGCGGCCGCCAGGGGATTTCCGTCTCCGGCTCGTATTCGACCGTCGTCTGGGGCGAGGGGAACATCAATGCGGACCCGCTCTTCGTCGATGCGGCGAAAAATGACCTGCACCTGAAGGCCGGCTCGCCGGCCATCGACGCGGCCAACACCAAGGAAGCCCCTCAGACCGATTTCGACGGCCGTCCGCGTCCCCACGGCCGGACCGCCGACCTGGGTGCTTACGAGTACACACCCTGACAGTCAGTCTCGTCAGGCTACTGTGTGGCTGGGTGGCGGTGTCAAACGCGGCTGGTTCGTAGGGACGCCGTAAGGCGTTATCTTCTTATGCTCTTACGAGCACACTACAAACTCAGGCCACTACGCCGAGGTTCTCCGAGGGTCATTGATCGACGGAACACGCAGCGACGGGAGCGGAAGAGGCAGGTTGCACCTCGTAGGCGCCCAGATCGACCGCCGCGCCGGCGAGACGCTCTTTGCCGTCCAGATCGAACGGCAGACGCTCTTTGAGGTCGCCGTCGCCGTCGAGATCGGCAAAGTCCTGGGGCAATAGAGCACTGTCGCCCCGGCCCACGCAGGGGGATTCCGGGCCGAGCCGCAGGTTATCGTCCTCTGTGCCGGCTATGCCATCCGGCCCCGCCGGACGGACGAACTGAGGATTGACGTTGAGATTCCCGACACCCGGCCAGCCGCCCTGGATGTCCGTGCGACCCACCGTCACAATAGACTTGTCCTCGTTCGAGATCTCATTGCCGCCATTCCAGAGAATGGAGTTCGCGACGGTCAGCTCGCCGAGGGCCGAGCCTGATGCGGCCCCGCAGACGATGGCGCCGCGGCTGCCGTCCTGGCGGTTGGCCGCCAGGGTGCAGTTCCACAGAGTGGTCTTGCCACTGGCGAAATTGTGGATGGCGCCCGCTCGGGCCGCACTGGAGTTGGCATGCAGAGAGCAGTTCGCTGCACTCAAAAGGCCGTTCCACCCGTTGACGAGGGCGCCGCCGTTGGCGCCGGAGCGATTACCAGTCAGGGTGCAACTGACGAGGTCAAGCCGGCCTCCACTATTCCAGATGGCGCCGCCGCCCGCGTTGCCGGCCGTGTTTTGAAGGAATAGACACCAAGTGAGCACGGCGCTGCCTTTGTCATTGTCGAGAGCGCCGCCCTGCGAGCCCGCGAAATTGTGGTAGAACTTGCAGCGGGTCAGGGTGATCTGGCTCTTGCCGTCGCTGCGGAGGGCGCCGCCGGTCCCCAGCGACGGGCTGGCACCGCTCTCCATGCCGGCGCCGTTGGCGCGGAACGTGCAACCGGCCATTCCCAAGCGGCCATCGACGACGTAAAGGGCGCCGCCGTCGCCGGAGGCCCAGTTGCCCGAGAAGGTGCAGTTGTTCAGAATGAGGCTCCCGCCCGTCATGAGCAATCCTGCTCCTTGCGAGCCAGTGGTCACGGTGCTGGCCACGGATGGGCCGAAGGCGTAACCACCGACCACCTGCACGCCGTCCAGCGTCGTGTCGCCTTTGCCGCTGGCGACGGTAAGGACATGTCGGCTGTTGTCGGTCCGAGATGCCTCCTGCCAGAGACTCGAGGGGTCCGCGACCAGTAGATCGTTGGATTTGAGGTCGCCGCTGAGGATCGTGGCGTATGCCTGGGTGTTCCGGGTGTTGGGATCGGGTGCCCCCGCGCCGGCATAACCGCCCCGGACCGAGATCCCGCCGGGAAGTACGAAGCTGGCCTCCCGATTTCCGCGGGTGATTCCTGCTCCCCGGTCCGGCGTGTAGACCCCGTCAGCTATCCGGATTTCCACGCCCGGCAGGGCGATCGCGAGGGCATCCTGCAAGCGGGTGAAGGCGTTCGGCCAGGTGGAACCATCGTTCGCCCCACGCGCATTGACATCCACATGCAGGACAAATTGGGAGGGGCTGATGACCCTCAGCAGCGGCGTGCCCTTGTAGCCGGTGTTGTTGTCCTCGTTGGCTTCCACCCGCTGGTTGCCGGGATCGATGATCCAGCCGACGTAGTACGAGCCCTGGGGTACATTCGTGGGAAACGTGCCACGGAATGTAACGGTGGCCGAGACGTTGCGGCGGAGCCAGACGCTCGCTTGGCCAAGATAGACATCAGCGGAGGTGATCGAAGTGTCGGCCGAGGCGTAGAAATGTACATAAATCAAGCCAGGGTCGTTCGGGCTCTCGTTGTCGATCCGCACGCTCGCGGTGAACGTCTGGCCGGGCTGGCCGGCGAGGAGCGTTGTCGGCTCGAAACTGCTGGATTCATCGCCTCCGCCACGGAGGTCGCCGAGTATATCACCGTCTCAGCCAAAGCAGGCTGATACCGCCCAGCCGGCGCAGATAACCAGCAGGGCCAGACCGATACGCAACTTCATGCTTATCCTTTCATCACGTCAAGTCCGGCTCCTCCAGAGCACTCCGTTCACGATTCAGTTATTATATACGATGGATAGCGGTCTTGTCAACGCGAGCTTCTCGATCTGGCACTGTGGTTCCAAGCCGTTCCTCAGGAAGGGCCTTGCCTGCATCTCGTTTGGGCCCGGTTTTCCTGTTACCAGGCTGGTTTTCTCGGCCTTTATAAGGTAGAAAGAGAGTCCGGACGCCGATCAGGTGAAAGGGTGTAAAAACCTTAAAGCCTTGAAAACAGTAGAATTAAAAGAGGCAGATGTTGGTTTCGTCATGGGTCGTGCGGCGTGGATGGCGCGTTTGGCGAGAGCAGACGCCTGACGAAAGGAGCAGCAAGATGTGGAAGAATAAGATAATCCGATCGCGAGCGGCTGTGGCGGTGGTGACGGCGGCCACACTGATTTCGCCCATGGTTGGCGGTCAGGCGCTGGGGCGTGAAAGGTCGGGGTCCAATTCGTCTTCGGCCGTGGCGAGGCAGAGCACGATGATGCAGCGCATGTCCAGCATCCAGCATCGATCGAGTTCCGCCCCGTCGATCAGCCGACCGAGCCCATCTGTCAGCCAACCGAGTCCATCAATCAGTCGACCCAGCCCATCCGTGAGCCAGCCGAGTCCATCATTTAGTCGGCCGAGTCCGTCCTTCAGTCAGCCGAGCCCTTCGTTTTCCCAGCCCAGATCGGCTCCCTCTCTGCCCTCCGGCCCTTCTTTCAATTCCAGCAGGTCCTCCGCACCGGCCCCGTCGCGGCCTTCCTTCAGTCCGTCCAGCCCACCGGCGCGCCAATCCCCTTCGCTGAGCTTTCGCAGGTTCGAGTCGAGCACTGACTCGGCACGATCTAACTCGTTTTCAACGAGGAGTTTACCGCAGCCATCCGAAGCCGCAAGGCCGAGTATCGGCAGTCGGATGGGCACGGAAAGCATAACCAGATCGCCCTCATCTGCCGGGAGCACCAGAGTTGAGAGGATTGAGCCCCGGGCATCTTCGCCCGGCATTTCCGAATCAAGCAGGGTGTCGCGCGGGTCGCTGTCGGACCGCTTGGCGCTGCGTCGAAACGAGACCGCGTCAAGGCCAAGCAACTCCCATGCGGCGGCCTCGTCGCCCCGCGTGGATCCGCCGTCCAACAGCAGTTGGAGCGCTCAGACGCGATCTTCGACCTCCGGGAGTTCTTCCACGCCGGCCACGGTCGAGCGCCCGCGTGTCTTCCGCGTTGCACCACGGTCTGAAACCGTGAAGTCTGACCCGTCCGCTGGCACTACTTCGCCTGCCCCTACGTGGCAAGCGCCGTCGGGACAGACCGCCGCTACAGCCGGGAAGACGCCAGCCGCTGCGCCAAAACAAGATACGTCCTCCGCTTCGCGCTTGACGCTCGGACAGCATGGGATGGTCAACCGGCCCAGCCTGTCGGAACGGCTCCGCCAGAGTCGCGAGCGCAGCAGCAGTAGTGTCGGCAGCCCCTCCAGCGCGACAGGCTCCACCGATCCGGCGCGAGCCCCCACCACGAACAGTTGGTCCGCGGGTTCACGCTCCGGCACCGTGGGGTCCGGCGTGGTTCCGAGGACGCAGGATCCTGCCGTGTCTTCCGATCGGACGCGGAGCAGCATCGCGGGACGGCCCCAGACCCGGGACCGGACGAGCGGGATTCGCGGTCCCGGCGGGCTTAGTGCTCGCGGCGAGAACAGGCCGGCTGCGGTGACTTGGCAGCAGCACGAGACCCGGGTGGAGCAAGCCGAGGCCCGACACCAGACCCTCGGCTCGCGGCTGATGGAGCACCGGCAACGGCTGGGAACGCCAAGCACCTGGTCCGGGGGCCACGATTCGGGCAGCCGGGTCAGTCTCGGTGTCCAAGCCGGCACCGGGGCGTACCGGCCGCTCTACCTGCACGGCCGATACTACGACCGGCCGGACTTGATCCGGTACGGGGACCGACATATTCACACGTACTACGACCCCTATCAGCGTCTGCACCATCGGATCATCTGGCCGACATACTACTATCCGGTGTATTACCCGTTTGGCGCGGGTTGGCACCTCGACTACGTGTACCCGTATTATCATCGTAAGTACGTGTTCACCAGCCTGGGCGGCTGGTGGCCCTACGACTACACCTACCGGCGCTACTACTGGTACGGCTATCATCCGTACGTCTGGTACGGATACTATCCTGTCGCACGCGAGGTCGTCGTGGGGAGCGACAACTACTACACCTATAACTACAACTTCTACGACGAGGACGGCAATTACACGACCTATAGCTCGAGCACGCCGCTCGAGGCGACGACGCAAGCCGAGGTGCAGGCCAGACTCCAGCAGCGCAAGGCCGCAGAGCCGGCCCCGCAGACGCTGGCCGATACCCGTTTCGATGAGGGCGTCAAGAGCTTCGAGGCGGGCGACTATGCCACCGCGGGCGTGAAGTTCGACGAGGCCATGAGGCTGGCGCCGAAGGACATGATTCTGCCGTTTGCTCTTGCCCAGGTGCTGTTTGCCGATGGAGATTACCGCCGGGCGGCCGAGGTGCTGCGAGTGGCCTTGAAGGAGGTTACGCCGGAGAAAGAGGGCGTCTTCTTCCCGCGCGGCCTGTACGCGAACGATGAGGTACTGTACGGGCAGATCGACAAGCTCCTGGACAAGGCCGATCAGGCCGGGGACGACAGCGATCTGCAACTGTTGCTCGGCTATCAATTGCTGGGCGTCGGCGAAACGGGTTATGCCCGCGAGCAGTTGGAGCAGGCACGCCAGGATCCCAAGAACGCAGCGTCGGCCGGGACCCTGTTGAACGTGGTCGAGAAGATGGAAAAGGAGGCCGGATCGGCGGTCAAGACGGGCGGCACGGAGACCCCGAAACCGGAGGCGCCGGCGGCGAAAGCGAACACGGCGACCCGCGCCACGCTGGAAAAGAAGCTGTCGGCCCCTCGGACCGGGACGGCCGACGACGCCCAAGCGACCGCCAGCCCCAAGGCTCCCGCTCAGAGCACTCCTCTCGCGCCGGCGGAACCGGCTCCCGCAACGCCGCCTCAGAACAAGCCCGAGGAACCGCAGCCGAAGCCGCGGAGCGCCGACCAGGAGCCGACGGGGACGGTCAGTACCTCGAACCGCGCCGGGACACAGGATGCTAAGGGGCTCGCCGAGAACACCGACCCGGCGCAGGAGATGGACCAGCCTGCCGACCCGGCGGACAATGACGACGGAGTGGTCATGGGCCCCCAGAGTGACAACGAGGTTGTGGTCGAGAAGGCCGGGTTCCTGGATCGCTCGGCCGGGATCGGTCTGGTTCCGGGTTTGTCCCGGTTACTGAACCGGCGCGTTCCCAACTATAAAGTCGATATCGCAATCTTTGCTTCGATCCTGTCGCTGGCCCTGGCTGGCCTCTGGGTCGAATGGAGGCTGCCAGGCCGCCGGCCGGTGTGATTCTTATCCGGAGCGGTTGTATTCTTCCTATCTCCACGATAGTATAGGGAAGGCACGAGGCAGAGCGGCTCGTGCCTGCCGCTGTCGAGTGCGGAACGATGGCGGTGACGACCGAAGACACGAAGCTTGGAGATGGAAGAAACCGGATGGATAAGCGGCTGCGAAACGCTTTGAAACAATTGACGGACTCGGATCCGGAGTCCCGCCGGCGGGCCATGGAGCCTTTTGTGCGTGCGACCTTTGCCATCTTCATCAGGCATTTGCATCGCTACCTGGGCAATGAGGTGGAATGTGAGGATGTTCTGGAGGATGTATACGCGGATATCTGGGAAAATCCGGAGCACCTGCGGGCCATCGAGAGCGAACAACAGCTCCTCCGCACCGTGTATCTGTACTATATGCGGAAGCGTCTCCGCGAGGTCTACCGACGGTTGAATCGAAGCACGTATCTGTCCCAAACGGACGTGCAGAACCTGGTGGCGCCGGAACTCAGCCTGTGCGATCTGATCTCGCAGGACGAGCTCAAGCAGGTCTTGCACAAACTGCTGGGCAAGCTCAAGGCCCGGGAACGCAAGGGCATCGAGCTGTGGATGGAAGGGATGTCCAACCGGGCGATTGCCAATCAGCTTGGCACGACGGTCGGCGCGGTGAAGATGCTGGAGTTTCGGACGATCTTGAAATTGAGGCAGATGTTGAAAGAGTATTGCGAAGAGGACTGAGCGTCTTCTTGATTCAGGAGTCGTGTGCCATGCCGAACATTGATAACACACACCGGGAGATCCAGGAATTACTGGCCGACTACGCCGGGGCGCTGCGGGATGGGTGTTTACCCACCTTCCTGAAGTCGCTCACGCGCGAGGAGGCCAAACGCCTCAGTGAGTCCGAAGACTTCCGGGAGGCGGCGGAGATCGTGCGGTTGATGAACAGCGCCGGGTTTGGAGACCATGTAATGACGCCTGATGTGGGTCTTTTTATCTCGCGCGTTGACGCGGCGATCGCGTCCCGGCTGAAACAAAACGCCGGCGCGTCCGCGCGCGAGCGCAGCCGCGCCACGGCTCCGGCGGGGCGCAGCCCGGTGGTTCAATAGAAAACCGGTGTAGAATTGATGTGTGGATATGATCCTGGATTCCTACCAGTGTTCGTCCTGCTATTTTGAGGATAAAGAGCCGAGTACACGCATAGACCCTTCCACGATTTCCCCGGCGCAGCCGCGGGTTACCTTCCACGATGTGCTGGTGGTGTTCGTCTGTGTGGAGCGGTATGACAGCCGCCAGGAGCTGGAGGAGGCGGCCAACGAGTTCGGCGCGCTGGCCGGTCTTTTGGGCAAACGGCCCATCGTGCTGTGTCCGAACGTACACCTGTCCATCGACAAAGCGCCGGAGAAGCAGGCCATCGCCCTGATCACCGAATTGGAGAAGATGCTCAAAGACCGGGGCCACCAGATCCATCGGCTGTCCTTCGGGTATCACAAGAAGTACGGCCTGGAATGCAACGGCAACGTGGGCAGCGTGGTCGGGCGGCGCTTCTACGGCTCCGAGCACAAGCAGTTCTTGCGCCTGATGACCCGGCTGGGCGTTTGTCCGCCCGAGTCGCTGCCGGGCGATATGCCGCCCTGGGCGCAGGTGCTGACAGAGCGCCAACTGAAAGTGCTCGGCAACCGGCGCGAAACCTACAATGCGGCCAAGCACATGCTCCAGGACCAACTGGATGCCACCGGTCACGGCGAGTTGTGGACGTGCATGCTCTTCGAGGGCGAGCGCCAGCCGATGGAGGACTATCTCAGCCAGCTTCATACGATTCTCCAGGATTATCCCGATGTTCGGGTGCACCGGGCGATGAACCTGAGTGTTCCCGGTTTCTCCAACGCGGCCCGGCATCTGTTCCGGCGCTTCGCGGGAGCCATCGAATCCGGCCGGCTGCGGATCTACAACAGCCAGGTCTCCGACCTCGAGTTCCTTCTGTCGCGGGACGCCGTGCTGCTGGCCTTCCCGCATATGCCCCACAAGGAAGGCTCCCATGCCGGCGAGATCTCCTTCGGGATCTACTGCAAGGACGACGATTTCGCCAAGAAAATGATCCAGTGGTATCAAACGTTTCTCGTCGATACCCGCTTCGGCTGGATTCGCACCGAGGCTGACCTCGATACGGTCATCAGCGAACTGGCGGAGGAAACCTTCGACAAGGGGCGCGAATAGGCCGCCGTCGGTAGGGTGGGGCTTGCCCCACCGATTCTTCGATGGCGAGCAAGAGAGATGGTGGGGCCAGCCCCACCCTACAAACGACTTTCTCTGGATGGTGTAGGACAGTGGATGCGGTTCTCTCAGTGGTGCTCGTCATTGGCTTCTTCGCCGTCCTCGCCTTGGTCGTGTGGCGCGCCCGGGTGGCCCGGGAATACGCCGAGTTCTCCTTGGCGAAGCGCTCTCTGCCCCTGGCCCTGATCTTCGCCAGTGTGTGCGCGACGTACATCGGTCCGGGTTTCTCCATCGGGTTCGTCGGCAAAGGCTTTCATAGCGGCCTGCTGTTTCTGTGTGTGGGCCTGGCCTACTGTGCCCAGAACATCCTGGTCGGTCTCTTCATCGCGCCCCGGCTGCGTTCCCTGACCGACTGCCATACTCTGGGCGATGCGATGGGGCACAGGTATAATCGCGCGGCTCAAGTTCTCACCGGCCTGATCTCCGTGGGGGTGTGTGCCGGCTTATCGGTGGTGATGGCCCATGCCGCCGGGGGGGTCGTGGAGCAAGTCTTTGGCATTCCGCTGTGGAAGGCGGCGATTCTGATCGCTTTGATCGCGATGGCATATACGAGCCTGGGTGGCCTCAAAACCAGCATCCTGATTGACTCGCTGCAGTTTGCGGTCTTTTGCCTGGTGATGCCCGCCATGTTCCTCTTTACGCTGGTCCGGGACTCGGGCCAGGGGGCGGCGGCTTTTTCTCAAGAACTGGAGGCGGCGACTTCGGTAGGATTCCGATCGGCATCCCCCATGGAAATCGTCGGATTGATCGCCGCATTCCTTCTGGGCGAGACGCTGATCCCGCCGTACGCGAACCGGGCCCTCGCGACCCAATCGAGCCAGGCCTCCCGGAACAGCTTCGTCCTGGCCGGGGTCTTCAGCTTCTTCTGGTTCACGATGATGATCTCGCTCGGCACGGTCGCCCGCACGGTCGTTCCTCCAGAAACGCAGGGGGACGATGTGCTCCTGTCCCTCGTTCAGATGACGATGCCGGTCGGGGGGCGCATGCTCCTGCTGATCGCGTTGATCTCGATCATCATGTCGAGCCTGGATTCTCTCCTGAACGCCGGCGCGGTGGTCTTCACGCAGGATGTCGTCAAGCCGCTCGCGCGGATCTCCGACAAAACGTCACTGGCCTGCGGCCGTCTGGCGACCATCGCGATCGCGATCTTGGCGGCGGCCTTGGCGGCGGTTGTCCCCGAGATCATCACCGGCTTGCTCATCTGCTATACGATCTGGGCGCCTGCGATTCTGCCGGCGGCGGTGTTCGGCCTGTGCGTGAAGAGACCGCGAGCGCTGGCAGGCATCCTGTCGATGATCACCGGGACGAGCGTGGCCGTGGCGCTGCAGATCGTTGCGTACGCCTGGCCTGACACGCGGGCCGTCCCGCCGATCCTTCCGGCACTGGCCGCGTCCCTCGCCGCGTACCTTCTGGGACATGTTCTCGCCAATTCTCGGGAGGGACGGTAATGGAGATCGTGGTGCTTGTCCTTGCGCTCTTGGCCGCGGCCCTCATCATGGCCTGCGGGGTCTGGGTCGCTGTTGTCCTGCTCACCGCCGTAGCCCGCGTCAAGCCAACGGCCACGTCTGCCCCAGAAAACCGGGCCACTGAGAAAACGGGTTCGTAGACCCGACGCTCTCTCCCATCTCTCCGAGGCTCCGCGGTGCCAAGGACCTTTTTGCGTGGCATCTTGAGCGGGCTGTCACTATAATCGAGCGGCGTGCAGCGTATGTGTCGTGAGTTCATCGGGACACGGCCAACAAGACCGATTCAGGGAGATCAGTATGAGATCGTCTCGTATTCGAACAGTCGTGCCGTGGATGTCACTTGTCGTTCTGCTTGCGTTGGTCGGCGGTCCGGCTTTTGCTGGTGGTCAAGCGTGCTCGGTCACAGTTGCCGATCTGCGCTGTGAGTACCTGGAGGATCCGCTGGGCATCGACGTGGCACAGCCGCGCTTGAGTTGGAAATTGGCGGCGGTGGATGTCCCGGCGCGCGGTCAGAAGCAGACGGCGTTCCAGGTCCTGGTGGCCAGCACGAAGGCTCTCTTGGACAAAGATCAGGCCGACCTGTGGGATTCCGGCGGAGCTTCGCTGGACCAGTCGGTGCATGTGGTCTACACCGGCAGGCCCCTGGGACCGGGAACGGAATGTCACTGGAAAGTGCGCGTCAAGGACGAGAACGGCGTGACCTCGGCGTGGAGCCAGCCAGCGCGGTGGACGATGGGACTGCTGGAGAAGTCCGACTGGGTGGGTAAGTGGATCGGCACGGACCAGCTCTTCAGCCGCGAGAAAGGATTTCCGCCACCGGATAACAAAGTGCCCGATCCCTGGCTGCGCAAGACGTTCGACCTCAAGGCCAAGCCCGAGCGTGCCACGATCTACGTAGCCTCCGTCGGCTATCATGAGCTGTACGTCAATGGCAAGAGGATTGGCGATGCGGTCCTGTCGCCAAGCGCCACGAATCATCGCAAACGGGCCCGTTACGTGACCTATGAGATTGTCGATCAACTCCAAGAGGGCAAGAACGCCATTGCCCTGTGGCTGGGCGTCTCGTGGTCGATCTTCCCGCCGTATAAGACCCCCGACAAGCCGCAGACGCCGATTGTCCTCGCCCAGGCTGAAATTCGGTTGCCGGACGGCCAGATGCGACGAATCGTGACGGATCAAAGTTGGCGGACGTACCCCAGTCCCAACACGCTGCTCGGGGTGTGGGACTTCATGCACTTCGGCGGCGAGCGGTACGATGCCAATAAGGAAGTGCCGGGCTGGGCGGAGGCTAATTTCGATGATTCCGGCTGGAGGCCGGCGACGATCTACTCCCCCAACCTCATTCTCTCGGCGGACATGGTCGAGCCGAACCGGCAGATCAAGGAGATTCGAGCGGTGGCGGTCACCGAACCCAAGCCAGGGGTCTACCGTATCGATTTGGGCGTCAATGTCAATGGCTGGTTCGAAGCGGATGTCCGCGGCAAGCCGGGCGACCGGATCGAGTTCAAGTTCTCCGAACGGCCTGAGAGTGACATGACGAATCGGCTGCACGGCCAGTACCTCATCGGTTCCTCCGGGAAGGGAACGTTCCAGAATCGGTTCAACTACTTCACCGGGCGCTGGGTGACAATCGAAGGGCTCAAGTACCAGCCGGCCTTGAATGAGATCCGCGCCCAACTCGTGCGAACCGATTACGCGCGCGCCGCCGATTTCGAGTGCTCCAACGATTTGCTGAACCGGATCTATCGCACGACCCTGTGGACGTTCGAAGACCTGAGTCTGGGCGGCTACGTCGTCGATTGCCCGCACCGCGAGCGCATGGGCTACGGCGGCGACGGCCACGCGACAACCGAGTGCGGCCTGAACAACTACAATCTCGGAGCGTTCTACACGAAGTGGACCGAAGATTGGCGCGACGTCCAGGGCGGCGGGGCGGCCTGGGGCACCGCCGAGATGGCGGCGGTCCGGGATGATGCCGAGAGCGGCAATCTGCCCTACACGGCCCCCACCTACTGGGGCGGCGGCGGACCCGGCTGGAGCGGCTTCTGCATCACGCTGCCGTGGGAAGTCTACGAGCGCTACGGCGATACCCGCGTCCTGGAACAGAACTTCCCGACCATGCAGAAGTGGCTGGCGTTTCTCGAAACCAAGTCCAAGGACAACATCCTGCGGCGCTGGGGCGGCCAGTGGGATTTCCTCGGCGACTGGCTCTGGCCCGGCGCCAAGGGTGTCAACGGTGACACCCGCGAGACGCTGTTCTACAACAACTGCTACTGGATCTACAACCTGCAAACGGCCCGGAGAATTGCGGACGTGCTCGGCCGAAAGGATGCCGCGAGCCAATACCGCGCGCGGGCGGATCAAGTCCGTCAGGCGGTGCACCGCGAGTTCTTCCTCGCGCAGGACAACAGTTATGTCAACGGCTTCCCGGCCTATCTGGCGATCGCGCTCTTCGTGAATCTTCCGCCCGAAGACCTGCGGCCGGCGGTCTGGAAGCGGCTCGATACGGAAATCCTGGTCAACCGCAAGGGCCACATTTGGGCCGGCATCACGGGCGGGGCGTTCCTCTACAAAACGCTGCTTGGCGCCGACCGTCAGGACCTGCTCTTTACGATGGCCAACCAGGAGACCTATCCCGGCTGGGGCGACATGCTCCGCCACGGCGCGACGACGATCTACGAGTCCTGGGACAAGGACAACTCCCTGTGCCATAGCTCGTACCTGTACATCGGGACCTGGTTCATTGAGGGCCTGGCCGGCATCAAGCCCGACCTGCAGACCGTGGGCTTCAAGCACTTTATCCTCAAGCCCGGTATTGTGAACGACCCATCCCTCAAATGGGTCAAAGCTCACCACGACAGCATCTACGGCCGAATCGTGAGCAACTGGACCATTGACGACAATCGCACCCTGACCTGGAACGTTACTGTTCCCCCCAACACCACGGCCACACTCTTCCTGCCCACGAAAGACGCGGGGACTGCTACGGAAGGGGGCCAGCCGCTCGCCAAGGCCAGGGGTGTTACGCAAACCGCCGCCGAATCCGGCCAAGTGGTCCTGGCAGTTCAGCCTGGCACGTACGAGTTCAAGTCCAGCGTAGATGTCTCGGGTAGATTGTGAGGCGCATCAGAGGACGGGGTCTGGGATTGGCTCTGCCGCCCGTTCCCTTCTTTCTGCGGGCAATTACTTGCGAACGCCCGAACGATTCACTCTCGATGCCGGTAGAATCGGCGGGCGGCTTCTGAGGGGTTGGCTCTGTGTGTTCTCAGCGGGAATCAACTTGCCCATAGTCTTTCCCATACTTCTCCGACAAGCCAAACAGGTCAGAGCAGCTCAAGACGAGGGTGGCTCTTTGTACCTGCGGGTCAGATTGAAGACGCATGTCGCCATCAGTGGCGGAATAAGCAATGCGAGTGGCACAGACGCCCAGCGTGACACACTCGGAAACAAATATGACCAGCAAAAGCTGTGGATGATGCCCATGATGGCAAGCCCTCCTGCAAAGCCACAGCTTAGAGTCCACAAGAAGGAACCCATTTGCGTGCCTCTGTGGCCGACAAGAGAGACGCCGACGGCACTGGCAAGTCCGTGCAGTGGAGGAACAATAAGAAACCCAGGTATCAGGAAGACCGCTAGCCTCCGAATCCCATACAGTCTCCTCGACGGAGGGCGACAACCACCACACATTTGGCCAACTCCGCCGCCGCACACCCTACTACCGTGCCAACGAGGATTTCACCGGCGATTCTTCCGACGCTGAGGGGTGGCTTCTGAGGGGCCGGCTCTCTGTTTTCAATGAAGATCGATTCGCCCATAGCTGTTCTCCTATCGGCCCGACAATCCAAAACGGGTCAGAGGGGTTCAAGGCGACGGTGCCGCCCTGTACCTCCGAGTCGAATTGAACGCGTATGTCGCGACTAATGGCGGAACAAGCAATACGAGGGCGAAGAATGCCACGTCCGGCATGCGCGGAACCGCGAGTACCCCGAAGTGTCGGACGTTGTGCATGACCATGACGACCATCGCCCCAGCAAAGCCACAGCCTAAGGTCGATAAGAGGGAGCCCGTTTGCCTGCCTCTCCTGCCGACGAGATATACACCAACGGGACTGGCAGCTCCATACACCGTAGGAAAAACAAAAAAGAAGGACGCCACCAGAACGTTGTCAACCGGCAGCACGAGGAACCCTGATCCGGCCAACAATCCGGCCGCGAACCCCACTGCTGCGCCAACGAGGATTTCGCCGGCGATTCTTCCGACGCTCAGAGGTGGCTTCTGCGGCGCGTGCTCTTTGCGCGCAACGTGAGAGGGGGGAGGCCCCTTGTACCTGCGCGTTAGATTGAAGCCGAGTGTGGCTAAGATTGGCGGAAGAATAAGCAAGGCCATCAGCAGCGGGAGATATGACTGGTCCAGGTCGAGGATGATGCCTTGCATGCCCATCATGACAAGCCATCCTGCAAGGCCACAGCCTAACGTCCATAAGAAGGACCCCGTCTGCTTGCCTCTCTTGCCGACAAGATAGACGCCGACACCACAGGTAAGGCTATACGCCGCGGGAAAAACGAAGAAGGCAGCGCCCGCCAGAGCCCCGAATCCTCCCATGCAGTCCTTAGCCGTGGCAGAAGGTAACACGCAAATGAGGAACCCCAATCCGCCCAGCAATCCAGCCGCGAACCCCACTACCGTGCCTGCGAGGATTTCGCCGGCGATCCTGCCGACGCTGAGGGGCGGCCGCTGTGGGGCTTGCTCTTTGTTTTCGACACTAACGGATTCACTCATGGCTTTTCCCCTGCCTTTCCCATGTGGCCATTGTCTTGTGCTCCGAACCGCATCGGCAGGAAGCCTGCCCACCGCACAGGCTCACATTGAAGCGGTCAACGCAATTCAAGACGAGGGCGGCTCTTTGTACCTGCGGGTCAAATTGAAGACGCACGTCGCTACTAATGGCGGCATAGGCAAGGCGAGTGGCACAGACGCCCAGCCCGGCACGCTCGGAAACCAATATGACCAGTAAAAGCTGTGGATGACGCCTCGCATGCCCATGATGACAAGCACTCCTGCAAAGCCACAGCCTAAAGTCCATAGGAACGAGCCCGTTTGCCTGCCTCTCTTGCCGACAAGATAAACACCAACGCCACTGGCAAGGCCATACACCATAGGAAAAACAAAGAAGAAAGACTCGACCAGAGCCCCGATTCCTCCGAAGCAGGCCCTAGCCGCAAGAATAGGGCCCCTCCAAAGGAGGAACCCAAATGCGGCCGGCAATCCAGCAGCGAACCCCACTCCCATACCAGCGAACATTTCGCCGGCGATTCTACCGACGCTTAGAGGCGGCTTCGGAGGGGCTGGTCCGTTGTTTCCCACATGAACGGATTCATCCATAGTACTTCCCCTTGCTTATTGCTGTTTCTCCGTTCGGCTCCCCATCATGCGTCCTCCGCGTCTCTTGCCAAATAAGTGACCGAGAAGGAAACCCCATAGGAAGTACTGAACGGATCCCAGTACGCCGAAAGACGCAACGGAGAAATAGACCGTCCGCGCGGCCGGCCCCAAGTCCCAAGCATAGATCATGATGGGCACGGAAATGGGCAGGTCTATGACGCATAACCACATCCAGCCGACTAACGCCGAGTCGCCTTCCCAAGACCACGGGGCCGCGTACAGGAAGAACGCCAGATGGATGCCTGCAAGGATGAAACCCAGTGTGACAGGGCTCTTCTTCTTGGAGATGGACAGGTACAGCACGGTGGGTATCGCCACCAACACTACGAAGGCAAGAAGAGGAACGTACATGGCTCGTGCTACCTCAATCAAGAATAACACTCGTGTACGCTGCGCTTTCTCCAATAGCATAATGCACGGTTCAATGTCAACGCTTTTCCAGTCATTGGGTCGACATTCACTCCAAAAAGGGCGGGCAAGACATCAATTCTCTGGGACCTGGGCGAATTGGGGGGCATCGCGCGGTATGCCGATGGGGTCGCGGGCAGGCCAAATGAATTGTGTGCGCTGTCTCAGATTCCGTCGACCCATTTTGCAGACCGTGGCCTCCCTGCGGTGCAGGGTGCAGGAGGATGCTGATGATACTCGGGATCTTTCGCCACGCTTGTTCTTCTATGCGAACGAAGGCCACGAGCCGATTCATGTGCACGCGCGGAAGGGGGAGATCGAATGCAAGTACTGGCTTGACGTTGATGATTCTGATATCATGGAAGCGTACGCGTTCAACCTCGGTCCAAGGGATAGACGCCAGATTCGAAGAGTCATCTTCGACCATTTCGACTATATTGTTGGCCAGTGGGACGAGTTTCAAAGGAGACGGATGAATGCCTAAAGTGCATGACATCCAGAAGCTTTTATTCGAAGACCGCCGCATGCATCTGCAGGTCGATGGCAGGGAATACACGTTCGCCTTGGCGGATATCTCCCCGAGCTTGTTGCGTGCCTCGGCGGAGGAACGCATGAGATACGAGATATCTCCGTCCGGCTACGGCATTCGCTGGCTGCTCATCGATGAGGACTTGTCAGTGGACGCTTTGCTTGGCGTGAAGCACCATACGGCGGAGTCGAAACTGCGCTCCCAGCGCGGCGTATCCGGCGCGTAGGCGCCTCGGTGATCGCAGAAATCACCAAGCGAACGGGAGCAGTCGATAGCGGACCCTGTCCGCATACGCTTGATACCCGGCGAGCTCCCGGCGCAGCATCCGGTCCTCCAATTCCGTTCGGGCTACGTACAGAACCGCGATCCCGCACGCCGGGAGCAGGGCGAGGGAAGAGCCGACGATCAGGGGTGCGGACAGGCTCAGCAGCGCTCCGGCGACATAGCCGGGATGTCGGACGATCCGGTAAGGACCCGTGGTGACGACTCGATGATTCCTGTCCGTTTGAATCCGCACGATCATCTCGAAGTGCGGATTGGTCACCATCGCCCAAATGAAGAGACCAGCCGCAGCCACGTACAAAGTCACGCCGATCGCGGCGAACTGCGGGTCAAGGGTCGGTCCATTGAATCTCCTGAGGTCGAAGCCCGCCGTCAGGGCCAGCAGAAACCCCAGAACGCTGTAGGCGAGAAGAAACAACTTGTCCCACCATATCGTGCCCCATCTCTTCTCGCCTCTGCGGTTTATGATCTCCGGCGTAAGCCCACCGACGATCAGCCCGCCGGCCAACAAGCAGCCAAGCGACAGGGTGGCGAAGAGCCAGACTCGCGGTAGATCCGTGCGGCCTGCCACGGCCACGACAACAACCGGCGACAGGAGAGCCCAAATCGCATCCTCCGCGATCCGCCTGTAGCCCGACCGCGTCAATTGATGGGGCGCTCGCATGGGCTTCACCCTACGGTAACCGCGCGTCCGTTCCGCCCGGAAGAAGGGGAAGAAGGGCTGTGACCACCGACGGACGGGGCAGGCAGCTTGCGGGAAGGCGGTCTACACCACGCAGCCGGCCTGGAGCACCGCCAGGAGCACCGCCAGAATCCAGAGTCCATAAACGAAGAGGCTGCTTGACTTGTTCATGTTTGCTTCTCCACTCACAGAAGACTCGTCTTCCCTATTGTGTTCACCGTGCCGACCGTCCCTCGGGCACCAAGGCACTCATCCGTCGGCTGCGACTTAACTGAGCGCCATTCTACAGGACTGCTCTCGAATTGTCAATCTACTCCATCTTTTTTGAAAGTCGAGGAGCAGATCGGTCAATTGAGCCGCAGCCAAGTTTCCGTCAGGGAATTGTCTTTCAGCCAGTTCCGCTGCAGCAGCGTCAGATCGAGGTCGTCGACGCGACAGTCACCGTTGAGGTCGCCCACCAGCGGTTCATAGCCCGGCACGGACTTGGCGGCCTCGCAACTGGTACTGTAGACGTTGATCGTGACCATATCCGAGCCGGCGTACTCGCCGTCTGAGACGTCCAGCCGTAGAACGTACTGGCCCGCGGCCACCAGCGTAATATCCGTATCCTCGGCCTTGGGCGTTTTCAGAACCGCCATCCCCGGGCTGGGCTGGCTGACCACCGTCCACTGGGCCGTGCAGGACGCGGCGCCGCCGTCATCCGTAGTGGTGGCGTCCAACTTCCCGGTGCGGGAGCCATTCTGCAGCCACGTCACGATATTCGCCCCGGCGTCCACTGTGGGTGGGAGGTTGTCGGACATGAAGCTGAAGATCGGTCCCAGGACGGGATCCGTTTTGCCGCCGACATAGGAATCCACCGCCCAATAGTAGCGCGTCTTCGGTTGTGTTGGGACGACCGCGGAAGTGACTGCCTTCTTGGTGACGATCCGGATCGCGGCCGGATCGCTGAACTGTTGCAGCAGGCTCAAGTCGTCGGTGAAGTACACGTCCACGAGCACCGGCTGGCCGGGCGTACAAGGGTCCGGCGAAGTCCATTTCAGCTCCACCGGGCCCACCGGCGCGGTACCGTCGTCGCGCGGGGAGGGCTTCATCGGATGGATGCCGCGTATCGTGAGCTTGCCGGGCGCCTCATTCGGATCGACGACCACCGTGCCGATGCCGCCGTAGGCCGTGAGCTTCTTCTCGCCGATGACCCTGATAAGATAGGCGCGGTTCTCCGGCGTATCCCTGAGGATCATAGCGCCGCCGCGGCAGTCTATGTTGGCTTGGGCTCCGGCCGTCGTGAGATTGAGGCTCTGGGTACTGGTCCCCTCTAAGAGGTTCAGGGTACCGCCCTCCAACAGGACCGAGCCCTTGCCCCCCGGCTGCTGGCCGACGCCGAGAGTCTGAGTGTGGATGTTGACGGTCCCACCCTCAAAAATGGTCAGGAATCCTTCGGCCCGGTAGCCCACGTACAGGCGCACCTTGCAGTTGAGTACGCCGCCGTCATACACCTCCAGACGGCCGGCATTGTCCCCCGTGTCCTCCGCCTGATAGCCCAGGATGAACCAGTCCGTGACGGTCAGATTTCCGCCCTTGACGATCTGCAAAGGCCCGCCGGCCAGATCGATCTGCCAGGCGGCCGCGTCCGCCGTGTCGACCACGCACGCACTGGGGCCGTTGAAGAACGCCTTGACCTGGGCTGAGGGCAGGAGTCCTCCCGCCCAATTGGCCGGCAGGCTCCATTTGCCGCCGTTGGGGGCGGTCCACGTCGTGGACCCCTGGGCATAAAGGGTCCCCGCCAGACACAACAGAATACCGGCGCACAACGCGATTCGCGTTCTCATGAAACATCCTCCTACCAGAAGCTCAAACCACCCAGCATCCCTGCGACTTGAGGCGGACTCCAATCTTCCTATGCCATCGTAGCACAAGCGGACCGGTTATCCAACCGCTTTCTCGCGGTGCTATGGCGAGGGGCAAGTCAACGGCGAAAAAGGTCGCTTGGGCGGCAATTCGTTCACTAAAGGAGAGATGGCACGGCGCTATTCTGAGAACATCTCGGCGAGGACCGCTATTGTGACTTGCTGTACCTTGCCCCCGATTTGCCCGAGTCGCTTGAGCAATCGTGCTTTATCCACCGTTCGCAATTGATCGAGCACGATTTGTCCGGTCTTGCCCTGGAAGTGGCAGGGTACGCGCGTGGGGTAGGGCCGACCTTTGGTGGTCATGGGCGCGACAATGGTTGTGCTGATATGCCGATTCATCTCATCCGGCGAGACTACCAGGCAGGGCCGAACCTTCTTGATCTCGCTGCCGATCGTCGGGTCGAGATTGACCAGCCAGACCTCGAACCGTTTCACTTCCATTCCCACTCGTCCTCATCCCATTTTGTTGAACTCACGGCTTCTGCATCGAGCAAGCGGTCCTCGCCGCGTTCGGCCATGCGCTGGAACTGGTCTTCCCAGCCGCTCCGCGGCCGCTTGCCGGGCCGAATCACCAACTGGTCCCCACGGACCGACAGTTCCACTTCCTCACCCAGGGCGAGCTGCTCCAGGATCGGTTTGGGAATGCGAACGCCTCTGGAATTGCCCATCTTCACGACACGCGATTTCACCGTATTGCTCATCTGGATACCTCCTTGCCCTATGTGCTTACATTGTATATACGGCGGATGCTCAGGTCAAGGTATTCTCTTGCCTTTTCCGGCGACCACGGCCCGAAATGAACTGTGTCACTGACATTCGGATTTTCGCTTCCCGGATTCCCTTCTTGCCTGGGGTATGGTACAATTGGCTCGGATTGGTCGTAGCAGGCGTTCGGTCGCATGTGCTGTTTAAGGACATGACCATGAAAAAGCGAGAGGCATTCACCCTGATCGAATTGCTGGTCGTGATTTCTGTTATTTCCCTGTTGATGGCCCTGTTGCTGCCGGCGTTGTCCAAGGCGCGGGACCAGGCCCGGGGGGCGGCCTGCCAGGCCCATGTCAAGCACTGGGGCACCATCGTGGCGATGTATACGATGGACAACAACAACAAGTACTGGATCGAGTACTGCCAACGGCTGGATCCCGCCGGCACCTGGATGAGCGCGTTGGAGCGGTTGTACGGCAGCATGTCGGAGTTTCGCGTTTGTCCGGTCGCCTTCCAGCCTTGTTTCCCCGTGGACCCGGTCAGCGGCAGCGCCAACTGGCGGAAGTACGGCGGCGATAGACGCGTCTGGGGACCGGGGATTCCCACGAAATGCTTCGTTCCCGGCGACTACGGCAGCTACGGCGTCAATCACTGGATCAACAACCTGGAGCCGGGCGACGACGGCTGGCTCAATGCCCCGCAGTTGCACTGGAAGACCGACAGCCAGAAGGAGGCCAGCAACATCCCCATCCTGGGCGACTGCGCCTGGTACGGCGGCCAGCCCGCCAACGGGCCGGACCCGGCCCACCCCGCGTTTGCGAGCGAGTCCCGACCTCCGATCCGGCGGGATTGGTGGGAGGTCGATCCGACGGCCGCTTGGAGCAGCAGCATGTGCCGCTTCGCCATGGACCGGCACAATCGCGCCATCCACATGTCCTTCATGGATGGCTCCATGCGGAAGGTCGGATTGTACGATTTGTGGACCTTGAAATGGCATCGCAACGCCCCGCCGAACTATGACATTGTAATTCCCTGGCTGCCCCGCTAAAGGATCGTGGCATGGGCTTCCAGCCCATGAATCATCGGCAGAGCCTGCCCCCGCGCAGGCGGGGGATGCCGATGCCACAAAACCCACGGGCAGGATGCCCGTACAACTTCCCGGATGCCCTTCTCTCATTCTCCGGCGGCGTTGCCTTCGACCGGTCGCGCCTCTGCTGAGTGCCACTCATAAGCGCCGATGTCGATGCCCTTGCCTTGGGGCCGGGGAATGCGGTCACGGTCGAGCTTGGGGGTGTCGAGATTGCTGCCGGTGTCGATGGCCGCCGCGCCGGGCAGCAGGTGCAGGTCGAAGCGGGTCGGATCGACGAAGAGAGCGGCCGGGTCTGTGATCTTCAGGTTGTTCGCTTCCCGCACACCCGCCGCGTTGCTGAAGGAGGGGGCGAGATTGTTCCGCACCACGCAGTCGATGGGAGCCATACCTTTCTTGTGATTGCCGATGCGAATCCAGGGTGGACCGGGGCGTGTGTTGTTCCGGTCGAGCACGGTATTGTTGATCACCAAACAGTTGCGGGCTCCCAGGAGGGTAATGCCGTGCCAGTGATCGGTAATGATCACATTGTTCTCGATGACCCAGTCCACATAGGTGCCGTCGAAGCAGCCGATGCCCTGCAGGGTCCCGCGATAGGGCTGGTTCGGATCGATGTAGTTGATGATCGTGTTGCCCCGCAGGACCACGCCTACGACCTCGCCGCTACCGACGCCGCTCGGGCCGGTGGACCAGGACTGAAAGCCGTCAGGATGATTCGCATTGACGTGGTATCGGTTCTTCACCGTGTTGTACTCGAGGGTGGTGTAATTGCCGAGCCCGCGCAGGCCGTCCCCCGCGAAGTTCTCCACCACATTGCCGGTGATGAGGGAGTGGCTGGCGCCCACGGAGATCCCGAAGTTGACATTGAGCAGACGATTGTCACGGATTGTCATCCGCGTGCCGTCCACCTGGAAGCCGTTGCAGGACAGGCGATCCCACTCTTGGGCTGTCCAGGCCAAGGCATTCGCCACCGAACAAAGCGAACACTGCTCGACCACGATGTCATGGACTGGGCCGCGGAAGCTGTGGCTTTCGAGCTGGATCAGCGTGTGACGCCGGTAGGTGTTGGCGAACTCGGCGCTGACGGCGAGCCCGCGGATCGTCCAGTGCGAGCCAGCCTGGATATGCAGGGAGGCCAGTCGTGGTGTATGGCCTTCCTCGGCCGCCAGAGTGATCGTGCCAAGGTTGTAGTACCGGTCGATCAACAGGTCGCCGTGGAAGCCCGACCGCAGCCGGATCGTGTCGCCCGCCCGCACCGGGGCCCCGGCGTTCTTGACGACGAGCTTGCTCGACGCCGTGTAGGGGTACTTGTCCCACTGCTGCGATTCCACCAGCTTGGCGTCAAACACCTCCTGGATCGTCCGCCAGGGCCGGCTCGCGCTGCCCTCGCCCGCAGGACTGCCGTTCACGGGATCGACGTAGAACTCCCTGGCCGGCGCCGGCAGGGGGATCAGACAGAATCCAAGGCATACCAACAGGGTTCTAACCATCGTTGTTCCTCCGGGATTGGGGCACTCTCAAGCACGTCCGCATGGTAGCTGTCGCGCGTGGCCGTGTCCAGCCGAAAGCCGTCGCAGGCCCAATTGGCTTTGTTTTGCACGAAAGGACGGGACTGGAATACTGGAATGGTGGAATAGTGGAATGATGGGATGTCTTGCCTGCCGGAAATTGGGTTTGTTTTCCGAACCCGCCGGCGCATCCCATTTGTCGCAACTCCTTGTTTGCACGACACTTATCCTCCAAATCGCCCGCGCGCAAATTGGGTTTGTTTGGCGCAATTGGCCTGCGCAGTCCGGAGGCGGCATGTCTGTCCCACAATCCACAATCCGAAATCCGCAATTGAGCCGGCCGCCGGCCGGGCTGCTCCAAATTGGCTTTGTTTTTCCGAGCGCTTGGGCCGGCTCAGTTCCTCGTAACCCTTTTTCCATAAAGCACTTGCCCTCACTTTCTCTCCACCAGGAATTGGGTTTGTTTCGCACGAAAGGTCAGGGTTCAGGGGTCGGGGATCGGGTGTCAGCTCGCTGCCCCCTGACCCCTGAAACCCGACCCCTGGTCCAATTGGGTTTGTTTCGCACGAAAGGGTCGGGCTGGAACACTGGAATGATGGAGTAGCACGTAGGGTGGGGCTTGCCCCACCGGTTTCTCCGCCGCCGGGGGAATTGGCTTTGTTCGGCGCGTTCCACTCCCTGCGGGGCCGCTCCGCGCGAGACCTTTGCCGAAACGTCCCATCCCTCCCAGGTTTGGCTTTGTTTCGCATCATCGGCCCCCGAGTCCCAGGCGGACTCGCCGAAATTGGGTTCGTTTCGCAGAATTCGCAGCGTGTCTCGCGGCCAATTGGCTTTGTTTGTACGGCGGTCTTCCAGCCGACTACCGACTACCGGCTACCGCCTTTTGGCTTTGTTTTCTTGACAAGCTTTCAGAGAGGATATGCTGCAAGTCCCTACACGCAAAAGAGTTAAAGAGTCCACCGATTACACAGATTTCACCGATTCCAGACGAACCCCAGAAGGAGAATGGAGGGAGACAGCACGGAGGTTCAACCGGGTCCGCAGTCTCTTGCTTTCACCCTTCGCCGTCTCTTGGAAATCTGTGCTAATCGGTGAAATCTGTGGCTCACTGGTCTTTGGTTGCGGCCGAAGGCCGCGCTGAGGTCTCCGTGTCCTGCGTGGTTCCGTTTACCCTTTACCTTTTTGATCTTCGCATTTCTCGCACGGGCCCTGGCGGTCCGGCCGCCTCGGCGGTACACCCACCGAGGCATTGCTCATCCTAAGACGCTTGCGGACCGGCGTATGTTTCATAAATAGCAAAATATTCCTGCACTTTCCCACGGACCACCCCGGCGGGCGAAAGGCACCAGCCCCGGGGTTCATCCCCGGATCACAGGGACAAGAAGCAACCCCAGCATGAAAGCAGAAGGCAGCCACCCCCAAAGGAATCCCCGAAATCCCCCAGGAATCAATGCGGCTACTGGGCGACGCTGCCAATCTGCCGTAGGATGTCCGGATGCAGGGCGCACGCCTCCTGGCCAAGCACGGCATCACGGAGCCGCCGCGATACCCGGACATCTCCAACCGGCAAACGGCTCGGGACATCGCCCTGACCCTTGTCGGCGGAGCGGGCGGCAAGCGGCTGTCATAAGTTCGCCAACTCCGACGCGGCTTTCTTTTTGCCCGCCCGTGTCTTCCGCCGGCCAATGGGATGGGGTATAATCGAGGAGTGTGGTGGTGGACGGTCCGTACATCGCGTGGAGTTGTGACAGCTTATGGCTGGGGCAGGGGAGAACACGCACGATAGAGCAGGGGCAGGAAAGCCTTTCTTCTCCGGAGGGTCCGAGGAGGTGACGGGCTCCTACGACGCAGGGGCCATGGGTCCCGGCGTTCAAGTCGGGCCGTACAAGTTGCTCGGCATCTTGGGCGAAGGCGGCTATGGCATCGTCTATCTGGCTGCCCAGGAGCAACCGATTCGCCGGCGGGTAGCTCTCAAAGTCATCAAGCCCGGCATGGACTCGCGCCAGATTGTCGCCCGCTTTGAAGCGGAGCGGCAAGCACTGGCTCTGCTCGATCATCCCTATATCGCCCACGTCCACGATGCCGGCACGACGCCCGAAGGCCGCCCGTACTTCGCCATGGAGTATATCGAGGGTCTGGCGATCACCGAGTACTGCGACCGGGAGAAGCTCACCATCAAGGAACGGCTGCACCTGTTCCTGCAGGTCTGCGAAGCCGTAGAGCACGCCCACCAGAAAGGGATCATCCACCGGGACCTCAAGCCCTCCAACATGCTGGTCACGGCCCAGAACGGCAAACTCCTCGTCAAGGTGATTGACTTCGGCATCGCCAAGGCCCTGGCGCAGCCCCTGACGGACAAGACGCTCTATACCGAGCAGGGCCAGTTCATCGGCACGCCGGACTACATGAGTCCGGAGCAGGCCGAGATGGATGCTCGTGGCGTGGACACCCGCTCTGATGTCTACTCTCTGGGCGTCGTCTTGTATGAGCTACTGACCGGCATGCTTCCGTTCGATCCGGATGCCCTGCGGGCGGGTGGCGTGGAGCACATCCGCGCGGTGATCCGGGACGAGGAGCCGCGCACGCCCAGCACGCGTCTGACGGGCCAGAGCGAGGAGTTGACGAAGATTGCCCAGCGGCGGCAGACCGACCCGCAGACCTTGACCAGATCGCTGCACCGAGAGTTGGAATGGATCCCGCTCAAAGCGATGCGCAAGGAGGCTTCCCGCCGCTATCAATCGGTTTCCGAATTGGCGGACGACATCGAGAACTACCTGAAGGGAGCTCCTTTGCTGGCTGGTCCGGAGTCAGTCGCCTACCGCGCGAAGAAGTTCGCGCAAAGGCACGCCGGCGCGGTCGCGGCGGCAATGGCTCTGTTACTTGTTTTGGTCGTGGGATTACTGGTGAGCACGGCGATGTACGCGCGGGCGGAGACTGCACGTGCGAAAGAGGTCGTCGCGCGCACGCGGGCAGAACAGGCGGAAGGCCTTGCCAACGAGCGTACCGAGGCATACCGGCGCGTCGCGTATCGCAGCCAGATTGCTCTGGCAGATGCGAAGTACAAGGCTGGCTATGCCGGTGCCATCAAGGGCCTTCTGGAAGAATGTCCCCCGGATCTTCGGGGCTGGGAATGGTACTACCTTCGGCATGTCTCCGACCAGGCATCTGTGTCGCTTGCGGGACACGCTGGTTACGTCTTTGCGGTGGCCATAAGTCCGGACGGCAAGCTGATCGCGTCAGCGAGTTTGGACAAGACGGCCAAGATTTGGGATGCGGATACGGGCAAGGAGGTGATGACCCTTAGAGGACACGACTTCTGGGTTGGGTCGGTCGCGTTTAGCGGCGATGGCAAACGTGTCGTCACCGGTGGGACCGACAATCAAATCATTCTCTGGGACGCTCGAACCGGTCAGCCACTGGCCACGATCACTCAGAAAGACAACGGCGGGCCTGCTTACGACGTGCTTTCTGTATCCACCACCTGCGGCGGAGAATGCATAGCTTGGGGAGAACACGCACAGGACGTAAAGGTCTGGAACGTGGCAAGCGATCGCGGACCCGTCGCCTTCAGGGGGCACACCGACGATGTGACGCATGTCGTTTTCAGCAGCGACGACACGCGCCTCTTGTCGACGAGCACCGACGGCACGGTGAAGTTGTGGGACGTTTCCACCGGCGTGTGTCTTTTGACCTGCCGCGGACGTCCACGGCAGGTGTTGAGTGCTGATTTTGAGGTGGGCGAGAGGAAGATTGTCACCGGTTCCGCAGACGGGATCGTGCGGATCTACGATGCCAACACAGGCGATCAACTGAGAACCTTTCGCGGTCGAGGCCCAGGCATACGCTCCCTCTCTTGCAGTCCCGATGGGAAGTACCTGGCCTCAGGCAACGCTGACAGCACCGTCAGCGTATGGGATATGGCCACCGGCGCCGAACTCCAGATACTGCGCGGCCATAGCCAGGCAGCTTCTTCAGTTTGTTTTCACCCGGATGGGAAACGCATTGTTTCTGCCAGTGGCGACGGGCTTGTGAAGGTGTGGAAACTGGACGTGGCAGGCAAGACAACGACGTTACAGGGACATACAGGGTGGATAAAGGAGATAGCCTTTAGTCCTGATGGTCGTTTTCTTGCATCCGCCTGTCAGGACCGCACGGTGAAGATATGGGATGCACGGGCCCGTGCTGAAATCATGACACTTCACGGACATGCGGAGCCAGTGTATTCCGTATCGTTCAGCCCGGACAGCAATCTGCTGGTCTCTGGCAGTGCGGACGGCACGGTGCGGCGCTGGGACGTCCATACCGGGGAGGAGACTCACGTTCTCCGAGGGCACGCGCGCAGCGTTTACAGTACGTCGTTCAGTCCAGATGGCAAGAGGATTGTCTCTGCCGGGGAGGACAAGACGGCGCGACTCTGGGATGCAGCCACCGGCAAAGAAATCATGACGCTGCGCGGCCACGAAGGATACATCTACTCCGTGCGTTTCACGCCTGACGGCAAGGTCCTTGCCACGTCAGCCGACGACGGCACAGTCAGGATTTGGGACGCCACCAATGGGACGACATTGAAGATCTTTAGGGCGCGCGCAAACATGGTGGAGGCTCTTGCCGTCAGCCCCGACGGCAAACGCGTTGCCGCTGGTGATGGTAGTTGGTACGAGCCTGGAGAGGTGCTGATTTGGGATATCGAGACAGGCGAAGAGTTGTTCACTCTCCCTCACTCCGCCCGGGTCTTCGAAACTATGTTTTCCCCGGATGGCAAGCGCCTGTTCACCATAGGTGCCAGTGGTGCCGTGGGAATCTGGGACTTGGAGACTCGTGAGGAATTGCTCTCGATTGGAATTCCCAATGGCCCAACAGGGATCGCCCTCAGTCCCGACAGGAGCACGCTGGCCGTCGGCACGTTGGACATCATCTGGCTTCTGGGGGCGGCCACACGGAGAGAGGCACCGTAGGGCCTCTCAGGGCTGTGATCCTCTGCAATCCTGGTTTTCGGGGCGACAAAGTCCCGCTGCACGCGTGAGAAGATCCGCAAGATTGCTTGGCGTCCAGGGGGCCTGGGCAAACGAGTCAAAGAACTGTGTCAGGCGCTCGCGTGAGTGCTCCGTGATCCGGTGACTGTGGAACGCCATCGCGGCGGCGATGGCCACGAAATAGATGGCCAGTAATACGTCTTTCTCCCGCGCGGAGGTAGCCTGGCTGCCGCGCGCCTTGGCATACTGCTTGATTTCCTTCAGCAAGGCAACACTGGTCTTTGAGTCCAGCAGCAACTCGCCGATAGGCGGCCCCACGACGGAACGAAGTCCCTGGCAGGAGGCCGTGGCCGCGGCACGCGATCCCCCCTGCGGCCCGGCTCGCAGGGGCAGGGAACACCGCAGAATGTCGTGCAGCAGGTCGCCTTTCTCGTCATCCTCACTGGGCGGCTCAGTGGAATCGGGCGGACCGAGGGCGAGATCGAGCAGCCGTGTCTTCTGCCGATCCGTCAGATCCAAGCTGTCGGTTTCCTTTGCCATCCCACTACCCGTCACCCGGGCTTCGGCCACAACCGAAATGACTTTAGCCGAAAGAAACGCAAGAAGCGCAAAGAGAAAGAAGTAGAGACTGCCC
>CAYHAJ010000154.1:0-7871 GCA_964354535.1 uncultured Pirellulales bacterium | reverse complement strand
AGCCGCCCTCGCATGAAGCAAAGACAACCTGGAACGATCCCCTCAAGCCGCCGACCGGCGGAGACGCGGAGGGTATGTCGATAACTCCCATCGCCTTATATGGCCGCGCAGGCTCGGGGTATTCGCTTGTTTTGGGACTAGAGAGGGGGAATTCGGGGCCGCATCTTCATTTATCGTTTGAGGCGTAAGGTGCCAAAACTCCCTCTGGTGTCACCGGCGGCGTGGCAGGGCGTTGGCGGCGAACAGCAGACGGGAATTGGACCGGCGGAGATAGCGGGGGAGTCGTTTTCGCTCTGCCTGATCCCTTCCCCTTCGTGAAGGGGCCATGAGTCTGATGGCTTTGGTCAGGTCAGGAGGCCGTAATCCTTCAGGGTCCTGCGCAGGGGGGGAATACGGGGTCAGGTCTTCATTTGTCATTTAACGCCCGGGGAAGGCCGGAATAGCCGCTATTGGGGAGAATTTAAGGTGTCACAAATTCAAGGTGTCAGGCCCTTGTTCCGGCCTCCACATATCCACATTGTCGGGGCCCTGCGGCAATCATCTGCTGATCTCTTTCCTTCTGTCTTCCCTTCGTACCACTCCTTGTTCAAATTTTGCTCTCCCGCACAAATCTCCGCCGGGACATAACGCAAGTCATTGAAAAACCAAAGGATTATGTCTCGCGCCAAGACGCTAAGAGCGCCAAGGGAAAGATCATCATCGCCGTCGTCTTCTTAGCGATCCTTGCGTCTTGGCGCGAGGAGCGGTTCTTGGTTGCGGCCGAAGGCCGCGCTGGGTGCTTCGCGGCCTTCACGGTTCAAGTAAGTCCAATCCGTCCGATCCGTAAGTCATTGAAATCCAAAGAATTATGTCTCGCGCCGAGGCGCAGAGCGTGCCCTGAGCGCAGCCGAACGAGGACGCAGAGTGTGATATCTCCTATATCTTGCCTTTCTCTGCGCCCCCGCGTCTCTGCGCGAGTTGATCTCTGGGGTCGGCACGTCAGTCCCGGCGGGACGGGAGTTCGGGAAACGTACAACATTGGCATAATTTGCACATTCTTGTTGATTTCGGCCGCACAGTATGGTATAATATACATGTTTGTCGCCCCGCGGGGGCGGCCGTTGAAGGAACTGCGAGTTGGGAGAGACCCTTGGATTTATGAATTATGAATTATGATTGATGAATTGTATAAACAAACCAAATTCGGTTGGGGGCCGGGGTCAGGGATCTGGCCCGCGCCGGGAACGGCTGGCGACGTCCCTCGAACCGCCCTTCTGCGCCAAACAAACCCAATTTGCGGGCGGTCCGCCGGAAGGATAAGTGCTGTGTGGATAACGAGTTGCGCCTAATTGGACGCGGGAGAGGCCGTGAAAAAACAAAGCCAATTTGCGGGTCACGGCCGGGACGGCCGTGGTACTCATGGGCGCTCGCGCCCCTGCTACGGAACGCCTTGCGACGTCAGTACCAACGGGCTTCTGCGCCAAACAAACCCAATTTTTGGCCGGGCCAAGTGAGGGGCAAGTGCCGTGTGGATAAGGAGTTGCGACGAATGGGATGCGCCGGCGGCCTCGGAAAAACAAAGCCAATTCGAGGAGCCTCAAGTTTGAAGTGTCAAGTGTTAAGTGTGAAGCAGGAGAAGCCGAAGGTCTGGACCTCAAACTTCACACTTTACACTTCACACTCGGCCGAAGGCCGTTCGTGCGGAACAAACCCAATTTCCGGGTCACGCCCGTGGCACTCATGGGCGAGACGCCCATGCTACGGAACAAACCCAATTTGCCCAGCCACGGCGGACCATCCAACGGGTTGCGCCGGAAGTGGGGAGGACTCCGTCTGATGCGGTGCCCAACCAGCAGAGCCATAGAAAAGCAGACCCGGTTTCCGATCCGGGAGGAAGGCCCCGGATCCCGTACACGCCATTGCGGAAGCAGCGCGTCACACGTACAATCCCGGGCTATGGACAGGTACAATCTGGTCAGTTTCGCGGGTATCTTTGTCTTGGTGGGGGTGGCGTGGGTCTTGTCCGCCGACCGGCGGAACGTCAATTGGCGTGTGATCGTCTGGGGCATCGCTTTGCAGCTTCTGGTGGCCCTGTTCGTCTTTGTCCTGCCAGCGGGCGTCCACGTCTTCCTCTTTGTTAACGATCTGGTTGTCAAGATCCTCGATTCGGCAGGCGAAGGGGCGCGGTTTGTGTTCGGGCGTCTCGCCCTGGGGCCGGGGCAGGTCGGCAAGGACGGGGCCGAGTCCCTCGGGTTCATGTTGATGTTCCAGGGATTCCCCACGATCATCTTCTTCTCCGCGTTGATCGCCATTCTCTACTACGTGGGCATTATGCCGCGGGTCATCAAGGGGTTTGCCCGGGTCTTCACCCGGTTGATGCGGGTGTCCGGGGCGGAATCTCTGGCGACCGCGAGCAACATCTTCGTCGGTGTGGAGTCGAACTTGACAATCCGGCCGCACCTGGCGACTCTGACTGCCTCGGAGTTGTGTACCGTCCTGACCGCGGGCATGGCCACGGTGGCCTCCAACGTGTTGGCCCTCTACGTGCTGATGCTCCAGAAGCGGTTTCCCACGATCGCGGGACATCTGATCTCGGCCTCCCTGCTCTCGGCCCCCGCCGCCCTGCTGATGTCGAAGCTCCTGCTGCCGGAAAGCGGCAAGCCCGTGACTTTGGGTCTGAATGTCGAGCCCTACTACCAGCGGGAGGGCAGCCTCTTCGAGGCGATCATCAACGGGGCCAACGCCGGCGTTCGCATGATCGCGGGCATTGTCGCTCTTCTCATCGCCATCCTCGGGCTGGTAGCCCTCGTCGATCTGGTCTTGTCGGGCATCGGTGACTGGCTGAATCCCCTGCTCGGCACCCAGGGCCGCTGGTCGCTGGGGGGACTGTTCGGCTATGTCTTTTACCCCCTGACGCTGGTGCTCGGCGTGCCACCCCACGATGCGGGTGTGGTCTCACAGATCGTGGGCGAGCGTCTGATCGTGACGGAAGTCGCCGCCTACGGCGACTTGGCGGCGGCCATGGACCAGGGTCTGCTGCTGCACCCGCGTTCGGCGGTCATTGCGACGTATGCGTTGTGTGGATTTGCCCATGTGGCCTCGATGGCAATCTTTGTGGGCAGCGTCTGCGCCCTGGCCCCTCAATGCACCAAGGGCATCGGCCCCATCGCCGTGCGGGCCCTCGTGGCGGCCACGCTGGCCTGCCTGATGACTGCTTGCGTGGCCGGAACGTTCTTTCGGGTGACGGAAGGCTCGATCCTGCTGGGGGGCACGTAGAATTTATGATTTACGATTTATGATTGTCGATTTAGAAGAGGCGGCGTGGACAGCGAAATCAAAAATCAAAAATCAAAGATCATAAACCTGAAGGACTGCGACGCGTTCGTCGCCGGGGATGGCTCGATCCTGCGGGAGTTGCTCCACCCGGACAAGGCCGATCTCCAGATTCGCTACAGTCTCGCGCACGCGACCGTCACACCGGGCGCGAAGACCAGGCCCCACCGGCTCCGAACGACGGAGGTCTACTACGTCCTTCAAGGCCAAGGCCGCATGCACGTCGGCGCCGAGACGCAGCAGGTCGGCGCGGCTTCCGCCCTCTATATTCCGCCGGACCAAGTCCAGTGGATTGAGAATACCGGCTCCGTCGATCTGATCTTTCTGTGCCTTGTCGATCCTGCGTGGCACCGTGAAGACGAGGAGATTATTGACGAGGCCGACCGATGTCCATAGTCACCCTCGTGACCTTCATTGTGTACTTCGCGGTTGTCTTGGCCGTCGGGCTGTATTGCTGCCGCAAGAACGAGAACATCGAGGACTATCTGCTGGGCGGCCGGCGGATGGGGGCGCTGGTAACGGCCATTTCGGCGGAAGCCAGCGACATGAGCGGCTGGCTTCTCATGGGGTTGCCGGGGGCCATCTATCTGGGCGGGATGAAGAACCTGTGGATCGCCGTTGGGATCTTCATGGGAACGATCCTCAATTGGGTGCTGGTGGCCGGACGTCTGCGTCTCTATACCCACAAGACCAACGCGATTACGCTGCCACGCTTCCTCGAAGAGCGGTTCGCCGATCCCACGGGTCTGCTGCGCTCGCTGTCCGCCGTAGTCATCTTGGTGTTCTTCACGATCTACACGTCGAGCGGCCTGGTCGCGGCGGGCAAGTTGTTCGAGTCCACGTTCGGGACGTCCTATGCGACCTCCGTGGTGATCGGCGGCTTGGTGACCATCGGCTATACCCTGCTGGGCGGCTATTTCGCGGTCTGCTGGACCGACGTAATCCAGGGCCTGCTCATGGTGCTGGCGCTGGTCGTCGTGCCGAGCATCGCTTGCTGGCAGTCCGGCGGGGTCGACGCCATCGGCACTGCCCTGGCGCAGAGAGGACTCCAGACCACTCTGATCCCGGACTGGGCGGGCTCGACTCTCTTGGGGATTGTCTCCGCGCTGGCGTGGGGACTGGGCTATTTCGGGCAGCCGCACATTCTCGTGCGGTTCATGAGCGTCAAGTCGCTGGCCACGTTGCGAGAGTCGATGGTCATTGCGATCCTATGGGTATTGATTTCCCTGGCCGGCGCGGTGGTGATCGGACTGGTGGGCGTGGGCATGTTCGAGAACCTCTCCGGCGGCGAGGAAGAGAAGGTATTCATCTACATGGTGAACCGGGTGATCCATCCGCTGCTGGCCGGGATCATGCTCGCGGCCATCATGGCCGCAATCATGTCCACGATCGATTCGCAGCTTCTGGTCTCCTCGTCCGCCCTGACGGAGGATCTATCCCGCAAGAGAGAGGCTGGTGTGTCGGCGCGGCGAACCGCCTTTTGGGGAAGAGCGTGCGTGGTGGTGATTTCTGCGATCGCGATGACGCTCGCCCTGCAACCGAATGAGACAATCCTTGGCATTGTGGCGTATGCCTGGGGCGGCTTCGGGGCCGCGTTCGGGCCCTTGATTCTCTTCGCCCTGTTCTCACGGCGAACGACCTGGTGCGCGGCTCTGCTCGGAATGATTGTGGGCACAGTCACCCTGGTCGTCTGGAAGCAGACAGGCCTGAGCGAGCAGATGTACGAGATCGTGCCGGGATTCATGGCCAACTGCCTGGTGATTCTGGTGGTCAACCGCGTCACGCAACAACAGGATGCGCGCGTGCTGCGACAGTTCGACGAGGTGACCGGGGAGTTGCGAGGCAGGGCAAGACCGCCGGTTACGACGCCGGCATCTGATGGCGCGTGATGCATACAAGGAGGACAGGAATGGGCCAGCTCGCGGTGGATGTCGTGCTCTTGCCGGACGAGGTGATGACAACGCGTGCGATCGCGCTCAATAGGCAGCTTGCCACGAGCCGTCGCCCGGAGATCGCGCTCAATAGGGAGGACTGTCTGCCGCATATTTCACTGGCCATGGGCTGTATCGAAGAAGCGGAGGTCAAGGCGATCCAAACGCGGCTGGAGGACCTGGCACGCCAGCCCCACATGAAACAACTGGAGGTTGTCGGGGTTCTCACCTCCACCAACTCTCGCGGGGAGACAACGTCTCTTCTCGATGTCGAGAGAACGGAGGACCTTCAGGCCCTCCACGAACAGGTTATGGAGGAGATGGCACCCTTTTTTCGCTATGGGGTGACCGAGGCCATGTTCTACGATGATGTGGTCACGGAAACGACGCTGGATTGGATTCGAACCTACCCGGAAAAGGCCAGCTACGAATCCTTCCGTCCCCATGTCACCCTGGGCTACGGCCAAGTGCCGGCGGGAGTGGTATTTCCGATTCCCTTCACCGTCACACAACTGGCTTTATGTCATCTCGGCAATCACTGCACTTGTCGCAAGATTCTGGCAGCGACCCGTGTGACACGGACGACACGCCCGTGATCCACATGGGCGGGATGCCCATGCCACGTTAGTGGGCGATGACGCTGGAGACGCGGAAGACCGGCAGGAGCAAAGCAATGGCGATCGTCCCGATGATGATGCCCAGAACCGTGATCATCAGGGGCTCGATCAAGGTCATGACATTGCGGATGGAGGTCTCCAGTTTCTTCTGATAGAAGAGGGAGACCTTGTCGCAGACTTCGCCGAGCCGGCCGCTCTTTTCGCCGGCCCGCAACATCTGGATGATGCTGGGCGAGATCAGATCGGAGCCTTCGGCCAGCATGATCGACTCGGACAACTGGTAGCCGTCCTGGATCTTCTCATCCACCTGGCACCAGAGCCGCTGGAAGTGGCAGTTGTCCACGGCGCCCTCGATCACCCGGATCGCGTCCAGCAACTGCACGCCGGTATTGACCATGGTGGCCATGATCCGCATGCTGCGGGTGACGACCATATCGACAAACATGGTACCGATGATGGGCATGTGGATCTTGACGCCGTCGAGAACGCGCCGGCCGGTGGGCGTTTTGGCCCAGTACCACAATAGCGTCCCCATAATGATGATCGTGGTCACAATGCTCGCCATCGCCTCGACGTTGCCCAGCACTTGACTGACGCCGACCAGCACTTGCGTCAGCTTCGGCAGCGCCGCCCCCCGCGAGGCATAGATCCGCATGAAGCGCGGCAGGACAAAGAACATCAGGGTGCCCGTGGCGGCGATGGCCATCAGGACCATGACGAAGGGATAGGTCAGGGCACTCTTGATCTGCTTGCGGGTATCGGCCTCGAAGCTCAGGTAGCCCGTGAGGACGGTGAGCATCTCCACCATCCGACCGGAGGCCTCCGAGGCCCGGACCATGCTGATGAACATGGAATTGAACGTGTAGGGGTAATAGGCCAGCGCCTTGGAGAAGGTGTCCCCCCCTTTGATCCGCGCGGAGAGATCGAGGAGGATCGCCTTGAACTTGGGGTCGGCCGCCTGCTCGGCGATCGCGTCGAGAGCATCGCTGATAATCACGCCGCTGTCGAGCATAACGGCCAATTGCGTGGCGAAGAGAATCAAATCGCTGGATTTGGCGCGGACCTTGCGCAGCCGTTCCGGAGAAAGGACCGCGGCGGACGAAGGACGGGCCACAGCGTTCTCTGCCGTCCTGGGGCCTCGATCCTCGAGCTTCCGTCCTTTGCCTTGTGCCTGAGCCAGCAAGGTACCCATACCATCCCCTGGTAAGTCGTGCCCCCGCACGACACGTTTTGGCATGCGCGGAGGCGCGCCCTTAGGTTAATTCGAAGGTGACCGGGCCGTCGACCATCGCGGTCCGGAGGACTTCCTCGATGGACACGATCCCGGCCCTCACTTTTTCGATCCCGTCGTGGCACAGCGGCCGCATCCCTTTTTCCAGGGCTTTCGCCCGGAGCTTCTTTGTGCTGATTCGCTCGTTGATCATCTCCGACATTTCATCATCGGGGGCAAACAGCTCGTGGATGGCGATGCGGCCCGCGTAGCCGGTGTTGCGGCACTTTTTGCAGCCCACGCCCCGGTAATACGTGGGGACTTCGCCTCCCTGGGCCTCCACGATGCGGCGGATCGTGGCCGGCGGCTCGTACTCGGTCTTGCAGTTGGAGCAGATCCGGCGGACGAGCCGTTGCGCCAACGCGCCCTTGAGCGACGCACTGAGCAGATACGGGGCTACGCCCAGGTCCAGCAGCCGGGTCACCGCCCCGGGGGCATCGTTCGTGTGCAGCGTCGAGAGAACCAGGTGTCCCGTGAGAGCCGCCTGCACGGCGATGCTCGCCGTGGCGTCATCGCGAATCTCGCCCACCATGATGATATCCGGGTCTTGCCGTAGCAGACTCCGCAGTGCGGTGGAGAAGGCGAAGCCGACGGACGTGTTGACCTGGAACTGGTTGATGCCCGGCATGTTGCACTCGACCGGGTCCTCGACCGTGCAAATGTTGACTTCTTCGCGGCTCAACTCGGCCAGTGCCGCGTAGAGCGTCGTATTTTTGCCCGAGCCGGTGGGGCCGGTCACCA
>CAYHAJ010000153.1:0-21903 GCA_964354535.1 uncultured Pirellulales bacterium | reverse complement strand
GTACAACAGCCGTCTTTCCCACCCAGCGTCACTGCATCTCTGCGCGAGACATAATCCTTTGTCTTCCAATGGTTTACGATCCTCATCGCCAGAAATTTGCGCAGGAAAACGAGATTTGAACAAGTAGTAATACGAATGAAGGCGAACCCTGTAGGACAGCCGCCCTCGGCTGTCGAAGCAACGGACAACTGCTTCTGCGACACGGATTCACGCGGATGGAGACGGATTGGCGAACCGGGAACGGACAACTCCTCCGCGGCCTTGTCCCCTGCGGTGGCTCTTGGGGGCCTGCCCCCAGACCCCCGGCATTTGCCGTGTTTCGCCCGTCGTAGACTCCTGCCGCCCCGAACCGGGTGACGCCGAACAGATGTGTGGACTTCCCGCGAAAAAATCCCGCGACCGTCTTGACAACGGCTTGCTCATAGATGTCCTCGGAATTCCGGCGCGCGGCACTTTTGCTTCTGCCTTTTCTCTTGACCTTTTCCGCGCGCATCTGCCATAATCCTCCTCGGAGTAACACCACCGATGAAGCTGCAACGGAACGGCTGGGGCCAGACGAGGACCGGACCGATAGGGCGAGGTCGAAATAGCTCAGGTACCTGTGGAAGTGTGAGGCTTGTGAGAAAAGCGGGTGCGGAAAGGAGATAATAGGTGATTATCCCCGGTAATCCCTTGGTCTACTGGTTTTCCTTATAGGAGTGAGATATGGCTAAGAAAAAACACGGGAAGCACAAAGATCCACTTGAGACAATGAATGCCATTCACGAGCTACGGCTCAAGTACTCGGCAAGCCCTTCTGAGGCACTTTACATCCCGCATGAGTTATTAGAAGGGATGCATCTATTTGTCTCCAAAGCCTATGGTTTGTCACGTGGCGGTGCCGGTCAAAAGTCCGGGGGTCCTCGCAGTCGGAGATTGTCACCTGAAGAAATGATGAACAAGGTCTTCTGCAATAGAGACCTGCGATACGTTGACTTTGAGGAGGCGGACCTAAGTAATGCAGATCTCCGGTATGCTGACCTACGAAACGCAGTGTTGCGTAATGCAAACCTGAGTGGGGCTAGACTGGAGGGTGCCAGATTCTCCGGTGCCAATCTGAGCGGCGCCATCCTGACGAACTTGGAGCCTGCTACAGTATTTGGTTTTGAAGTGAAGCAAATAGGCGATTCTTTCAGGGCACGTGTTGGCGAGAACCTGTGCATAGTCGAGGCCGACAGTACTGCACTGCATCTTAGTAGTGTGATGGAAGATGTTGACGAGCCTGAATTGACGTCGACGTCCGTTTCCGAACTGTGCAGCGTTGTTCTATCCATGCCGGATACGGACACAGACAACGAATCTGTCCCTTTATGGTTAAGATATAGCATACTGCCGCGCGCCGAAGATGTGGCAGTAGCGCTTTCTACCTTAAGTAGGCTCGCGGCGTTGATCCACGTGAGTCACAGAGAACTCACCGCCATACCGGCTTTTGCCTCTTCATTGAGCGTAGGTTCGCCTTGGGATGAAAAGCAGCAGCAGGAACAAGAAGAACGTCTTATCAAGGTCTTCATGGAACCGCTGCATGCAATTCCAGTGCAGGACCGACTAGGTCTGTATCGGGTCGTTGAAGGGAGCGTTTCTTTGGGACTAGGCTGCGTGCCGACATGGCTTAAGAAGAAGCTATGCCAGATCTGGGATATCATTCCAAGATGGAAGGTGGCAAAAGCGGAGGCAGAGAAGTACCGCGCTGAAGCCAAGAGAATTCAAGCGGAAGCAGAGGGGCTCAGAGAACAGAACAAGACTATTGGTCCCCAATCGGAAGTCGAGATAGAAAAGAAATGGCAAGAGGTCTACAATTCACAACAGGAGAGGGTGCTCAAATCCTTTGAGACAAGATTAGAACTCATCAGGCGCGTACTTGAGAAGGCACCGCCTGAGTATAAGAACCTGCCTCCTAAGGCAGTCATGACACTACTAAATGAGCTAATATCTAGTGGTGAAGACGCCACACACATTGAGAATTTTGGCAAGATTTTGGGCGAAGATGAGATCGAAAAACTCCCTCCTATTGAGATAGAGGATACCGACGATGACAATCCGGAACCAGTCTAAGAGACGCGCGGGGGACTTGGAGGGGGGGATTCCGGGGACAGCTTACTTATTTCGACAGCCGCTCTGACGGCCCTTTGGGGCGCCTAATCGGCAGGACAGGAGCCTGGTATGGGCTTGGCCTCAAGGAACACCCAAGCGACTCCAATGGATGGCCCATCCGGTTTCTGTGCACCCGAAAGAAGCCCAGAGAGTAGAGCCGAAAGAAAGCGAAAAAAAGGAAGCGACCCTTTAGCTGTAGTAGCCAGTATTTGATCTGACAGTTACGCTATAGCGACGCTTGTCTGTACGGTCTGATTCAGCATCTTTTCTTTCGCCAATGGGAGGCTGTCCAAGAACGTTTGCATCGGAGTCTTGCCGAAGCAGTACTTCCCACTGTGTGGTCGTGACTCATTGTATTCCTTCAGCCAAGTATCCAGATCGGCTTGGAGTTCGTCAAGGGTGTGGTAGATCTTTTTTCGGAAGGTGACTTGGTAGAACTCCTGCAGGATGGTTTTGTGGAAGCGTTCACAGATGCCGTTAGATTGCGGATGGCGGGCCTTGGTTTTGGAATGGTCGATGTCCTCGACGGCCAGGTAGAGCTGGTACTCATGGTGCTCGCGGGCGCCACAATATTCTGTACCTCGGTCGGTGAGAATTCGCACCAGGGGAATCTCGTGCGTCTCGAAGAAGGGCAGCACCCGGTCGTTGAGCATATCGGCGGCGACCAGGGCGTTCTTGCGGTCGTAGAGCTTCGCGGGGCCTTCGCAGGGCCTGCCCTCAAATGGGGGCTTCGCAGGGCCTGCCCTCAAATTAACAATTAAGCGATTCCGGGAACGTTTTGCGACGGATCATGTACTCAACGCCGTGGTCTTCGGGTAACCGTAACAGTTCTTCGAAGTCGGGATGGATATTCATAGAGGAACTTCCCTGCTTCCAATCGCAGCCTCTCAACTTCGTCCAGGCGCTCTTCCGCCGTGCGAGTACGCCAGTAGGCCCGATCCCGTTTCGCCTGCTCTGCATGGGTCGTAATGGTCAGTTTCATACTCATTTGACCGGGTGCCCAAACCTGAGGTCATCGACGAACAGCTTCCCGGCTCCGCCCGGTTTCGGGCCGGCCCGGTCGCCGACGCCGAGAGTGACCTTCTTGACCGCGGCCAGATTGACGCCCGTCAGATCACTGAAGGGAATCCGCCATTCGGTCCAGGCGCCCACGGTCGTCGCGGCCGGGTCCCGGTGGAGTGCCGTCTTCTTCTTGCCGGCCTTGTCCTCGACCACCAGGTATAACGGCGCCGGATCGTTGGCCAGTTGCGTTACCCCGATGGAGAGGTTCTGCCAGGCGCCGCTGACCGCGCCGGTGGTCGAGACGTTGGAGAACTCCGCCGTGGTGTACGCGCCGGCACTATGGCTGGTCACGCACAGACCGATGTAGACATTGGACGCCATTGTGATCGTGGGGGAGGCAATCGTGCCGGTGAGAGCCGGATTCTTGAAATCGAGCCACGTCTTGCCGTCGGCCGAGTACTGTGCCGTGAAGGTATTGCCCTTGCGCGTCAGCTTCACCCACTGGGGGGCCCGAATCGTGGTTACGGTGGGGGCGCCGTCAATGGCGTTGGCGCCCGGGGTGGCACGCTGTCCGAAGGCCACCCCGCTGCTGAAGCTGACGATCGCGTAAGCCATCTTCGAGTTGGACTCGAGGGTTTCGCGGATCATCACGCCGGCCTTGGCCCAGGCGTTCGTATTGACCAGGCTTTCCACGTTGACCGTGATCGAGCCGTCGCCGCTGAGCGGCTTATAGAGGAAGCGGAACTGATCGCCGGCGTTCCAGATGTCCGTGCCCTCGCTGCTGACGGTGAAGGCGTTGCTGCCTTTGTCGATGAAGCCGGTGGGGTAACCCCGGTACCACAGCGCCAGGGTGTCGGCCCCGTTGACCGTCCAGTCCTGGGTCGTGTCAAACGTTCGCTCGGCCTCGGAATAGTAGGGCGTCTTGATGTTGTTGTACTCGAAGGGCATCGACTGCTTGCCGCCATGGATGATCGTCTTCTCACAGAACGTGCCGCCGATGGCGTTCGGATACAGGCCGACGATTGAGCCGTTGGCGTTGACCATGCCGTCGGCCCAGGCGGTGAACACCTCCTCGCCTGCCTTATCCGTGTAGCTCTCGAAACCCTCGATGAGTTGGTACTCTTGGGTGGTGAAGCTCCACACGTCGCCCGCGTATGTGACGCCGTTGACTTCATCGACCTTCCAGTAATACATTGTGCCGAAGTTCAGCGAGTCGGGCGTGAAGCGGTGCTCGGTCACGGTCTTCGCCGAGGCAGTCCCTTGGGCCACCGCGTTCGGATCGGTGCCGAGATAGACCTTGTGCGAAGCCGCCTGGCGTCCCGGCCGCCAATCCAAGGAAGCGTCCACGCTGACGGCCTGGGCGGCAGTCGCCGGTTGCGGCAGGCGGGCCTGCACGGGGATATGGAAGAACCGGACCTCGGCCAAGCCCCTTTGCGGTGCCACGCCGCCCCAACTGCCGTTGATCGTCAACTTGAGGAACTGGGCGTCACGCCCGCCGAGGTTGACGGTGGTGTTGGCCGCGTAGTCCGGCGCCCCCGGCGCCCGGCTGAACTCGGGGACATTGGCCAGCGGCGTCCAAGCTGTACCGTCGGTGGAAGTCTCGATCGTCACGCTCCTGGCGCCGAAGCCCAGGAGGCTCTCGATCAACTGGTTGGAGTTCCAGACCTGCAGCTCGTGCAGCTTATAGACCTTGTCGAACTCGTACTGGATCCAGTTGGGCTGCACCCCGGCCGAGAGCCACATGGTGGTGGCCTCCGAGCCGTGCAGGTCCCCCGTCATCCCGGACCCGTCGATGGTCTTCTCCGGCCCCATCCCGGATTGGGCGCTGGAGGCCGTGGCCTTCACCGGCTTGACCGGATAGCCGTAAGGCTCGACCGTGAAGGACCAGACGTTGCCCTTGAAGATGGTGTTGTCGGTGGCCTTGTTCACCTCGTCAATCCGCCAGTAGTAGGTCTGCCCATAAGTGAGCAGGCCGGCCGGATCAAGGACATTCTCGGTTTGGCCCTGGCCGGCCAGCACTCCCTTCTTGTCCGTTCGGCCGGCGGTATTCACGTCGGCGAACGTGGGCCCGAAGTACACATCGTGGGTGGCGGCGAACTCGCCCGGATTCCAACCCATGACCGCGTCCCGCGGCACATCGGTGGCCCGGTCGGCCGGAGAGGGACTGTCAGCCTGCCGCTTCGGTCCTATCCGATCCGGCACATACTCTCCCACATAACAGCGGGCATGATCCACATAGTACGTCTGCCCCGGATTGGAGATCAGCAGTTGCCACATGACCAGTCGATCCTCCGGGGATACAAAAGTCAGGTAATACTCCTTCCACTCCGGCGTGGGGCGGACGATGGCTTGCGCCAAATTGCCCCACTGGCCGGCCGCATTCTGCTCGGCGCGGGAGGGCGAAAGCGTGATCGGCCCAGCGTCTCCTTTCAGCCAGAAGGACATCGTGTAGGTCTCGCCTTGCTTGACGCTGAATCTCCGCGTGTGGTCGAAGCGCAGATTCCAGGTTCCTCCTGCCGGAACGCCCGTCACCTCAATGAAGACACACTGTTTGCCTTCGAGGGCTTCTTTGGTATCAACGGTCAGAAGCCCGGTGGCGTTCGATTGGGCGTACAGTCCCCAGCCGGGAATTGTCTGCACGTCCGTCCCCGTGCCCTCCTCGAAGCCAGGGTTGTCAAACAGATTGACAATCTCCTGAGCATGAACCAGGGATGTTGCGATAAGCAGGAACATCAGAATGAGAACCACATCTTTGGATTTCATGTTTCTCACCTCCTTAATGAACTTGCTTGATGCGGGCGCACTTCACGGAAGCACTCCCACGTGCCACAAGTCCAATAATACCGGGATTTCATCGCAATATCAACAGTATTCCGGCAGGATCGGGCCTCAAGGAACACTCAAGCGATTCCGAGGGACATCTTGAGCCCCGGCCGAGGGGCTCTTTCGGCCCTGGCGGGACTGGGCTTGTTTACTTGCCCCTGTTCCCCAGCCTGTTCGGAGTACCGCCTTCAGGCGGACCCGAGAGTCTTCCGGCGCAGCCGGCTCCACGCCGCGTCAACGCGGAAAAAGGCCGTTCGGACTGTTTACCCGCCTGAAGGCGGTACTCCAAACGAGCTGCGGGCGAATGATTATTCGCCCCTGCGAACGGACGAAACGGGCAGCGCCACGGTGTTATCCCGGATTGTGATCCGGGACGCGGCCGTTGGCCACAGTCGGCCCGGACCGCCGCATTCCGGCCGGCGCTAATACTCCCGAACCTCGATGCCCCGTTTGGAGAACTCGGCGTTGAGAGCGTTGATGAGCTTGAACCGGTCCGATGAGGTGGATTCGAGCGTTACGAAGGGGTCGCGCCGGCCCAGTCGCACGATGGTCACCTTGTACTCTGCGCCCGCTTCATCCTTGGTTCGCAGGTATATCCTGACGGAAAGCAGTCTGTCCTTGTCCTTGTGAGATGACGATCCTTCCCCATAGTAGGGATACCGGGTGGTGTTCTCGCTCACTTTCTCTTTATAGCCGATCTCGTGGACCACCTCCCGGCAGGCATCGTTGAACCGCTCGTGGGAGCCGCTGTAGGTCATGTATTCGGGACCGTATTGTGTGACCGTACACGTGGCGGCTCGTCGGCACCCGGCGGAAAGAACAACCACTATGAGACATGTTATCAACCGCAATTTCGTCTTCACGCATGGTCTCCTTTCGAGGTCTTCTCCCAATGCGGGCTGTCCGGCTTTCTCCTCATCGGTGAAGGTGCGCACGGCACACCCTGCAATGGTCAGGAGTCTGTTCACATTCGCAGGATTTGCCCAGGGAACAAGAGTCCCTCGCTCGTGTCAGGCCCTCTTGCGCCAGCCGAGACCCTGGTAGGGGCGACGCATGCGTCGCCCCTACGGTAGGATCGTACGCGACGCAACCAGCTTGTCCACGGCTTGGCGCGAAAGGGGGGCTGGGTGCAGTTGGCCCTGGCCCCAGAGTTCGTAGTTGGACAGGCGATGGGGGCTGTCCGGGTGCTCCGATTGGCCGATGGGCAGAATCGACATCGACTGGTCCGCATCGTCCAGCCGGACGAACTGTGTGTACGACTGGGCCTGCTGCGAGAGGATCGTGCCGCCGTCCGTGCAGCGCAGGGCGGGGAACGTGAGGTCCTTCTCCGGGTCCAGCGAGCCGAAGCCGTCGAGCGTGGACATGTAGGGCATCTTGGATTCGAGCAGGGCCTTTTTGCCGCGCTCGTGCCACTGGTTGGGATCATCGCCGTAGTTGGCCTTGCCGTAGCGCCACGCCGCCCGCACGATGAGGTTGACGTACTCCGCTTCTTCCTCCGTCAGAGCGGCCTTCGGGTCGGCGGCGATCCGCGCGTTGATCGTCTGGAGCATGCTGCACAGGCCGGAGAGACCGCCCCCGTAGGTGACCGCCGCGGCGAAGTTCTGCCGGAACGCCATCGGCATCAGATTGAGAATCTCCGTGCCCTTGATCGACATCTCCAGCCTGGAGCCGGCGGCCTGCCAGCTTTCGAGGTACTTGAGAGCCAGGAGAGTCTCTTCCTCCAGGGAATACTTCTGCACGTCGCGCAGGTGGTAGCCGAGCTTGACGAGGTCGCGCTTGATCGAGGCAACCGTATCGTAATGGATGTCGAGCACGTCCTGGGGCGTGAACTTGCCTTCTTTGCTCTTGACGCGCTCCTTCAGCCGCCAGGAGCGATCGGTGTCGCCGCCGCTGCCGGTCGAGATGCCCAGCGAGACGGGGTAGAAGGAGGCAATCGGCCGATGGTTGGCGCTGACTAACCAGCCCTGCTCAGGGTTGATCACCTGGGGCAGCAGCTCATGGGGCAGGAAGCCCTGCCAGTCATTGGCGCTGTCCCAGCCCTCATGGGCGGCCCGGTCATCGAGCAACGCGCGGGACGAGCGGATCGGCAGGCTGAGAAGCGTCTTGTACCCGATATTGCCCTGTTTGTCGCCGAAGACGCAATTGGCGCTGGGGAAGGTCCAACCGCCGGTCGCCTTTTGAAGCTCCTGCACATCCCGGGCTCGCATCATGTCCAATATGCCCCGCGAGGTATCCCGCTGCGGCTCGCAGATCGGGATGCGCTTCAGCGCCACCTCATCGCCCCGGCGGATGCCCATCGCAATCGATGTCACGACCGGGCCGTAGTGCGTTCCCCGGAAGACCAGTGTCCTCGGCTCCGCGTCTCTGACCTTGATGGTCTCGGTCCGGACCTCCATCTGGCGCCATTGGCCGTCGACGAGATACTGGTTCGGATGGTTCGGGTCGGTCTTGAGGACGAAAAGGTCCGCCTGGTCGGCGCCGAGGGCGGTCAGACCCCAGGCAACGTTGGGCGTAAAACCGATCAGGATGTTGGGGCTGCCCGCCACGCCCAAGCCGCGGGCGTTGAAGGTCTTGCCGCTGATGTGGAACTCGTACCACAGCGACGGATTGCGGACGGGCGTTTGCGGATCGCTGATGAGCACGGCCGAGCCGGTCGTGGTCTTCTTACCGCCGATGACCCAGGCATGGCTGAACCGCGGTCCGGGGCGGCTCTCCGTCGCGGGTACATCCACCTTTCGCATCAGGTTGTGCGCCGTCGTGTAGTCCAGGACCTGTTGCACCCACGCCTCGCTGACATCACCGCGCTGGATCACGGAGGCATCGTCGCGCACGGGCAGGCCCTTGACGGCCGCGGCGCCGTCCCGCGCAGCGAACTGCCGGACCTTCGTGGTCCCGTTCTTGATCTCATAATACGACATCATCTCGCGCAGGCCGTCGCCGGCAAAGAACAGACCCAGCCGCCACCACGAGGCGATACACGCCGCCGGGGTCCACGGCTCCGGTTTCAGGTCGTACCTCTCGAACAGATAGAGCAGCTCCTGGAGGTGATTGCTCATGTAGTCATTGATGCCCCGGCTGTATGCCTCCAGGAGCCGGCGGGTCTCGGGGTCCAGGTGCCTGGCGGTCTCCTGGGCGGACTGCCAGTAGCCGATGGTGCGCATCTGGACGTCACTCTTGAGGGCTGAGGTCCGGCCTTCGGGCGCTTGGCGGCTGACGCCCACCTTCATATCACCGACCAGCTCCGCCAGCCGGCCCTGGATGATCCGCAGGTTGTAGTACATCTGAAAGGCCCGATCCTGGGCGGTGGCGTACCCCAACCCGTACATCGCCCCGGCGTCCGTCCGTGCAAAGACGTGCGGCACGCCCCAGCGGTCCCGCAGCAGCTCCACCCGACCCCGGTCGTCTTCCCTCGGACGGGTCGTTGCCCCTGCATCGGAACTACGACTGCTGAGCGAGTTACAGCCGCTGATGACCAGCAGCAGGGCCAGGGACGAGATGAGGACGCCGTTTCTTGTCATGGGGAACTCCTTAACCGTGTAGGTGGGGCTTACCCCACCAATCCGCCTACTACCTTCTGTCGTGACCTTCACGAAGGTACTACGGCAGACGGCGGTTCGCCATCCTTTATTGCGGATTCGAGCCGTAGATGAACTGCCGGCGGGCGGGTGCGTACCATCAGGCGAATGGGACTGCCCCAGAGGGCGGTCGGTGAGATCGTTTTGAATGGGAGGCTCATACCATGCGTGCGCTGTCACCTTGCATCCTTGGGGGTATTGTCTGTTTGCTTGTGGGCCTTGGGCGCGTTTCGCTGGGAGCCGGGAGTCAGCAGCCGGCGCTCGCTGTCGGGGACAAGGCCCCCCTATTTAACGCGAATACGCACACGGGCGACCTGTGGCAGGCCCAGGATCGAATCGGCCGGGGCAAGTACGTGATCGTCTACTTCTATCCGGCGGCCATGACGGGCGGATGTACGAAACAGGCGTGCAGTTACCGCGATCAGGCGGCCGATCTGAGTGGGCTCGATGTCGAAGTGATCGGCATCAGCGCCGACCCGGTGAACAACCTCAAGCTGTTCCGGGACGCTCACCGCCTGAGTCTCACGCTGCTCTCCGACGTCAACGGGTTCATCGCCCGCCAGTTCGGTGTACCCGTCACCAAGGGGGGGACCTTCAAGACCACCATCGATGGCAAAGAGATCGTTCTCAAACGGCCCTACACCGTCGCCCGCTGGACGTTCATCCTGGGCAAAGACGGCAAGGTCCTCTATCAGGACACCCGGGTTGACGCCCCTAACGACAGCCGCAAGGTGGTGGAGTTTCTCCGGGGCCTCAAGTAGCATGGGCGTCCCGCCCATGAGGGGGTTCCCAAACGCGAAATATCGCGTTTGGGAACCCGATCGCAGGGCCATCTTGGCCCTGCTTTCGTGGGCGAGACGCCCGTGATCCTCATGGGCAAGATGCCCATGCTTCTTGGGCGAGCCGGATGCTCGCCCCATGAAATCGTTGCAGTAGGACCCCCGCCCGGTATAATCTCCCCGGTTTTGCGCTCGCGCCGCTGGCGGGATGTCCCCCAGTCGTCCGGCGTCGTGGTCTAGCTCCAACAGTTGGACCGGCCAGGGATCGCTCGGTCATGGAACATCCCGTCAAGACGCTCTTGTGCCCACACCGGCGTATCCCGCTTCTGTTGGCGGCTCTGATCTGGGGGATGGCGTCCTCCGCCTCGGCCTTCGAGTTCGAGTACTGGCCCAAGGTAATCGTGGCGATTCCGCTCGACGAGCATTGGCAGTTTGGTTTCGAGGAGCGGCTCAGCTTCGCCGATGACGCCCGGCGGCTCGACAATCACCAGACGGACCTCGTCGTCACCTATTCAGGCCTGGCCGACTGGCTCAGTGTTGGCGTCGGGTACAAGGCGGTCTTCGAAAGGGCTGGCGACGACTGGCTGATCGAGAACCGTCCTTATCTGAACGTCGCGGTCAAGACCAAGCTGCACGGATTCGGCCTCACCGACCGCTCGCGCTTCGAGTATCGTGTCCCGGAGGACCAAGACGAGGTCTGGCGCTACCGCAACAGGTTGACGATCACGTCGCCTATGACGCTCACGCCCTGGAAGATCCTGCCCTACGTCGCCGAGGAAATCTTCGTCAACTTCGACGAGGAGGGCTTCAACCAGCAGCGCCTCTACGCCGGTTTCTTCGTTCCGCTGCACCAACAGATCCGCCTGGAATTGTTCTACCTCTGGAAATTGGATGAGGAAGGTGACGAATGGCACGACACCAACGTGATCGGCTCCTGGGTATACGTCCAGTTCTGAGCGGGTGTGTTCGTGTGCGACTAAATTTCGTGGCGACCGTATGGCTATTCTGTCATCCTGAGCGACCGCGAAGGATCTGGGTAGGGATGGGCATGGACTCGCGCTTCGGTGATGACTTTTCCTGCGCTGCCCAGATGCTTCACTTCGTTCAGCATGACAAAGGGGCAGGGGCTCCCCCACAAAACGGAGTCGCACACCCCGCGCGGGGGAATCGGATTTCTCGTTTGCGTGGACGCCGGACGCGTGCTATAATCGAAGCGTCTGGGTAGGATAAGGGGATGATCAACGACCGGACATCTCGGACGTTTTGCCGTCGAGACGCCGCCTGTGGCGCGGCGGATACTCGCCAAATCATAATTCATAAATCGAAACTCATAAATCCCGGGGCTTTCACTCTCATCGAACTGCTGGTCGTGATTTCCGTCATCGCTTTGCTGATGGCGATCCTGATGCCGGTCCTCCAGAACGTCCGCAAGCAGGGCAAGGCGACCGTCTGCCAGGCAAACCTGCACCAGTGGGGCATGCTCTTCGCGACGCTGGGCGAGGGCAACGAAGGCCGGCTGCGCGACCGGGACGCCTGGGATCACTGCCGGACCCAGCAATTTGCCTATTATCTCGACAACTTCACCTTCGCAGACTTCTGCCCGATGGCCACCCGCAAGATCAGCCAGTCCGGCGCCGGCAGCGCGGACCTGGCCTGGTACTGTCCCCGCCATCCGTATCGCGCGGGCAGCTACGGCCTCAACGGCTGGACGCCGGCCTATGACGGCGGTGAAGGCACCGGTCCGCGGCCCTCGGCCGCGCAGAAGCGCTGGAAGACCATCTACAGCCAAGGCGCCAGCAACGTGCCGATCATGCTCGATTGTGCCCTGTGGGCCGGCTACCCCACGCACTATGACACGCCGCCCCAGACGATGAACGAGGCCGCGACGAATCCCAACGTCAGTACGACCAACAGCATGAGGCCCTTCTGCATTCCGCGCCACGGCGAATACATCCACGGCGTCTTCATGGACTGGTCCATCCGCAAGCTCGGCCTCAAGGAGTTGTGGACCCTCGCCTGGAATCCCGACTTCAACGTCAGTGGCCCCTGGACCCGCGCCGGCGGCGTCCAGCCCGAAGAATGGCCCCCCTGGATGCGCCGGTTCAAAGACTATTGACCGCGAGGATCACCCGCTACTTCGCCAGCTTGGCCACCGCCTCGTCCACGTCCATCTCCCAGAGGACATCCTCGGGCCGGGTCTTGACGGGCTCCCGGGTGTAATAGCAGATCCATCTGCTGTCGGGCGACCAGTAGAAGGGAGGGACATAGTCGTCGCTCAAGGGCTGCAGCTTGGCGTTATCCACCTGATAGACGTAGAACTTCCAATCCCCACGCTCCCCTCTCCCTTGAAAAGCGAGGAGACGACCATCCGGCGACCATCTTGGCCAGCTTACAAGGTCTATCCCCACGTCCTTGAGGCGCACCACCGTTCTGCGATCGCCGCCGGCGATCGGGAAGTTGGCGATGATTCCGTCTTCATCACAGGCTACCGTTACTTCCTTGCCATCGGGGAACCATGTGTACCGCGACAGCCCACTCACAGAAGCACATGTAAGATCCGCGATCACCCTTGCTTCGCCTCCCGAGGCCGGCACAACGTGAAGCCGCAGGTGTATTGTCTGGGCGCCAACTTGCGTCGAGCCCGAAGGCTGAGTGCGGAAGACAATCATCTTGCCGTCCGGCGACCAAATGGGCAATCCCTCCATTTCGGGCGTCTTCGTCAGTTGCAGGACGTTCTTGCCCTCGGCATCCGCCACCCAGATATCCCAGTTGTGGACGAAGACAATCTTGCTGCCATCCGGCGACCAGCTATCCTGAACTGCCTGCCACGTGCGGACCGGTGGAACCATCCCGCCGAAGATCTTGACCGCCGGGCCGGTGGACCTCATCTGTGCCAGGGATATGGGCACCGTCCAAAGGTCCCAATTACCCCGTAGTTCCCCCGTGACGAGCAGGAGGTGGCTGCCGTCGCGAGAGAGAAGCCTGATCTGCGCGTTTCGACACAGGGGGCTGTCGATCGCCAGGGGCCTGAGGTCCTTCCCATCCAGGGGAACGGCCCAGAGGCCCCACTGGTCTTCTCCTCGTGTGCCTTCTACCAGGATGCTGCGCGAGTCCTGGGCCCACCAGGGATTGCCGGGCCCTCCACGGAAGGACAGGCTGGGCCATCCAATTTTCGCAGGCGCACCGCCGGCGACAGAAAGCAGTTTCACCGAGATCGTGCTCTCGTAGGAACGCTCGTAGAAAAGCAACTTCTTTCCCAGTTGATGCCCGCCAATCAGGGAGCCCGGCGTGGTCACCTCTACATGGCGTCCGTCCGCGATGCGAACGAACTCGAGACCCCGCCAGACGCCCGATACTAGCCATTCGCTATCGCCTGACCAGGCCGCGGGAGACAAGGCGGATTTGCCATCAAGAACCTTCCTGGCCTCTCCACCAACTACGGGTCTCGCGAGGAGGGTGGACGACCGCGAATAAACATCCGCGGATGCCTGCGCCTCGTAGGCCACCGTCTTGCCGTCGGGTGAGAGGAGGCCAAAACTGTACGGATCCATCAGCGGGGACGGTTCACCACCCTCCATGCTGAGGGTCCACCAACTGTATACACGTGCGTCACCAGGCTGGCTGTCCGCCCGGAGGAACGTAATCCTCTGGGAGTCCCGGGACCAGCCGCCTGTAATATAGGACTGCTTGTCCAGGAGTTTCCTGGGTGAGCCGAGCGGCCGCCCGGTGTCGGGATTGATCTCGATCCACCACAACGCGTCGTCGCAAAAGAAGACCACCTTTCGACCATCGGGCGACAGAGATCCTTGACCCCCCGCACCAGGCATGTCCACCAGATCGAAAGGCGCGCTGTCATCAAGTGGGACAACCCGTACGCCGTTTAGCAGGAAGTTCCCGCTCGGTGAGACGCGCACGAACCGCGGGTTTTTGATGTCGCTGGGACCGGAGAGGGCCTTGAACTTCGTGAACCGGATGCCGGTGTTCGGGTCGGTGAAGACGTTGCTGTCTCCTGCGACAGGGGCCTTTGGGGGTGTCTCCGCGCCGGATGGCTGGGTAACGACGGCTGCCTTTTCGGCCCTGGCCATCGGCAGCAGAAGGGCCGCGGTGATGACCAGGACTGCCGCGCCGAGCATTCCGATTCTGGCACTCTTCGGTACGGGTCGCGTCAACATGTGTTGGATCCTCCAGCGTAAGATTCTCTCGGATTCCGCTACGCCGATGAGGCGCAGCCCCAAATCGGCCTTCCACAGGGCCAGTTCGCCAATGTCGATGAGAGTATTGCTGTAGTTCTCGGCCTGGCCCCCGAGGGCGACGAGGACCGTCTCATCCACCGCCTCTTCCCGGGTCCGGCGGATCATCGCATTGGCCAGCCACACGAAGGGATTGTAGAAATGGATGACTTGGAGCACGGTCTGCAGGGTATTGACCCACACGTCGCCGCGCTTGAGGTGGGCCAGTTCGTGGATCAGGATCGCCTGGAGTCCTTCCGGCGGGAGAGTCTCCAGGATCCTGGCGGGAACCAGGACCACGGGCCGGAGGAGCCCGCAAAGGGCCGGACTCGACATCGTGCCCGAAACCCTCAATTCAATCTTCCGCCGAATACCCATTTGTGTGCCGCACTCCTCCGCAAGGTGTTGGAACCGCCCATCCGCGGGTAGGCTGAAGGCGATCAACCCCCTGACGAACCGCACACGCTGGACCAGTAAAGCGGCAAAGACCAGCACGCCGACGAGCCAGAGGAAAAAGAGGAGACCTTGCCGCGTGACGGGCGTGATGCCCGCCGCAGGCGGTACCAGGGAAGCATCCGTCGCAGATGCCCTCGTCGGAGGCTGGACCTGAAGGGTGTCACCCGATAGGGGAGACCTGGGAGAAGGAGGCTGGCCCGCAGGTTCAAATCCGGTTAGCTGCGCACCGCGGTCGGCCACGGGAAAGACCGCCGACAATCGGTCGCCCAGCCAATAGCCGATCCCCGTAGGAAGAGCCAGCGTGGGAGGCAAGATGAGCTTCACCAGGACAAGCAGCCACACGCAGTAGCGAACCACCGCGCGCACCCGCTTGCGCAGGAGCAGGTCTGCAATGAGCAACACGACTACCAGGACAGCAAGCTGGATAAGGACGCCGGCCGCATAGTCACAGAACACCCTCCCGGCACCATTCAAGCCCGTGACGCAGTGGTTGATGACCTCATTCATGGCTGGATCTCCCGCTCTCTCAGTCGCCCGGACTCAGTCCTTCTTACCGGCGGTCTTCTTCACGAACCGGCGCAGCCCGGCGGCCTCTTCTTGCGACAGGCCCTCATGCTCGATCAGGAACTGCACCAGCGGCGTCAGGGCCCCATTGAAGGCCCGCGCCAGCATCTTGCGGAGCTCCCCGCGCCGGGCCTCCACCTGGCTGAGGCACGACCGGAAGAGCTGCAAGTTGCGGATGCGGGTAATCTCCAGGAACCCCTTGTCCACCATGCGGTCCATGGTGGACTTGACCGTGGCATAGGCCCAGTCCCTGCTCTGGGCCAGAGCCTCCTGTACCGTCCCGGCGGCGCAGGGCTCCTTTTCCCAGACTACTTTGAGGATCGCCCACTCCGCCTCGGTCAATTCGGTGGTCTTCTTCTTCCGCCGCCCCCTGGTTGTCGTCTTCGATAGCGCCATGCCGGTGTCTCCTTGGTTCTATTTGAAAGGAGACTATTCTATATAAATAGAATAGTCAAGATAAATTTAGAGATTCGGCGCAAAAAAATTCCGCTTGGGTCGTCAGCCTGGAAGAAGGCGTGGCACTCCCACCGGCAACCTCCGTATCTTCAAGCGACAGCCAGACTTACGGTGGCACCCTGCCCGTGGCGGCGCGCCGCTGGGCGCGACTCCCGCCACAGTTCCCGGAGTGTGTCACTGTATGACTTGGTACGTTACCGGTGCACCGAGTGTGCCGCGGGCAACGTTAATGCCCGGGAGCGGAGTCTTCTTGTTGATCATCCAACTGCTGCCCGTCGGAAAGACTACCGCGCCGGTCTTCTGCAATCTTCCCCCCAGAAGTACCAGACAGTAGTAATAATCAGCGTGTCCTTCGATCTCACATCTTAATTCGGCTGTACCCTTACCCTGATGAAGGATATTAGCACAGTAGAAATACGCAAGCGTCTTGTTCGCACTGGTATCGGTGACGGACAGAGAGGGCGTATCAGGCGGCATCGGGGGCGAGTACGAGTAATCCGGATTGGATATGAACTCCTGGCCCGTGGTGTAGGTTTCAGGGTCAGTTATTGGGTACGGGATACGCAGTGAACTGTCGATGAACTTAACGCGAACACGTGTCGGGTCGCCTGTGTTGTCTGCGGACTGAATCTCGATCCCTCCCGTGAGCTTGACCGAAGTCGGCAGCGGCGGCGGAGTTGGCTTGCCGGCATGGCCTGCCACCGCCAGTATTCCCAAGATTACCAAAGCGGGAAGGACGATGGGTAGAGTTCTTCTTACCTTTCTCATGACCGATGTCTCCTAAACAATTTGTCATTTAGTCTGCTTCTTCGGCTGCTATTGTGACTCCTTCGTCCCGGTGGCCGCCGGCAGGAAGTTCTGCATCACCCACAGTTCCGTACGCGCGAGGGCGGCCCAGAAGGCGATGCGCTGGCCATCCGGGTGGACCCGGAGGTCGTACCACACGCCGGAGTCCGTTTCTGTGATCTTCCGAGGTTGGCCTCCATCTATGGACACCTGCCACAACTCATCAATCTGCTTCAGGTTCTTTCCCTTAACGGGGTCCCTGTGAAGTACGAACAGCACGGTCTTGCTGTCTCTGGACCAAGCAAAGTTGGTGAGAACGCCGGCGGGCTCATCCCATCGGACCAGTTCGTTGGCTGGCCCGCCTTGGGCAGGGATGAGCATGACTCTCTTGACCCCTCCCTCCCAGGCATCTTTCCTCTCCGTCCCCTCATTGCGGCCGGTGGCAATGAATTCACCATCCGGCGAAAGCGCCCAAAGAGCCTGTCCCCGGCTACCCGTAAAAATCCTCTTTTCGTCGCCCGTGTCGAGTTGTCGTCGAACGATAGGGCCTCCTGAGTAGTAGAGTATCTTCCCGTCCGGGGACAACTCCGCCAGCGACACGTTACTCGTTATGGAGGGGTTTGGCTTGGTGTCCAGCAGAACGGTACTGTCACCGGTTTCCACGTCAATGCGGCACACACGCATCGGCCATGCTGCATCCCCAAGTTTGTAAGCCAGCAACTGGGACGCTATGAGCGAGCGTCCATCGGGCGACCAGCGAATACGACGGAAGTACGTCGGAATCTTGGGAACGATCTCGCGTTCCTCGCCCGTGGCGAGCGAGCGAATGCGGATCACGCCCGGCTCGCTGGGAGCGGCCGTGGGCGTCTTCGAGCAATAGGCAAGATACCTACCGTCCGGCGACCAGTCCGGCCCGTGAGCGGAGCCGGCGACCTCCAGGGGACTTGGCTCCGACAACAGCTGACCCGTGGTCACATTGATCGCCGCCGTGTAAACATCGCCGAGACCATATCTCAGCCGATAGTAGTAGGAGCCGTTCTCTGCAAAACCTACGGGCCTTATCTCGCCGATGTTACGCGTGACCAGTTCGGGTGTGCCCTGCGCCTGGCCCCTATCGATGGGCAAAAGCCACGCGCTCCACGGTCCCAGGCGATCGCTGATAAACAGGATGCGCCGACCGTCGGGCGCCCAACCAAGAAGCTTGTCATCTGCCGGGTGCTTTATCAGAGGCATTTCCCGCTGGGAATCAATCTCGAGCGCAAGGACATCGCACTTCGCAGGTGCATCCTTGGAAGCCAATTCATAGGCCACATACTTCGCATCCGGGGAGAGTCTGATGGTGGTGCGGAAGAAGTCGCCAGTCAGTGTCTTGATGGACTGCACGGAACCATAGGAGGCGGAGACGGACACCAGCTCGATTTCTGTCCACGCGCGCATCGGGTCCAAGCACCGAATGGCCAGAAAGCGGTCACCCTTGGGAAACCATTGGATGGGCCGCACGGCGCCAGGATACGGCAGGGGCCGCTCGGAACCGGTGGCCTCTTTGACTGACCTTACGACGCCAGGATATACGACCCGTTGCCCAGAGCCGTCCGCCCCGATGAGACATACGTCGACCTCGAAGAGGCCGTCGGCCCCTTCCTTCGGGCGCCCTACAGTATACGCAATCGTCTTGCCATCCGGTGACATGATGGGATCCTGGGGACCGGTCTCTGCTGGCGTACGCCTCGTTGGCTTTATGACGCGTTGCGTGCCGGTGGCCAACTCCCGAATGGTAATTCCTTCTCTCTCAGCGAACGTGCCGCAACCGCAGAGGTATCTCCCGTCGGGCGACATGCTCACATGGTCTTGGATCTCCTTCTGCACGAGGCGCATCGTCACGGTGGCTTTGTCCTGCGGCGCCGGACTGGCCGACACTGCCCCTCGTGTCGGATCGATCACAGAGATCGCAGCCAGCACCGTGATAATGCCGATTCCTGCGACGGACCAGCGATACGAGTCGTTTTTGAACTGGGTAATCATGGCAATCCTCCTTTTCAATTGGGATTTGTTTTCGAGAATGCCGGCCAGGCCCGGCAAGGGGGGCGGGAAGGAAAAACGCTCCAAGAGGCTCACGATGGCCCGGCCGTAGTCCTTCGTGCCCTCGCCCTGCGTGCGGGTCAGCACTAACGCGTCGCAGGCCAGCTCCCGGTCGCAGCGCATGCGATGAAAGGCCAACCAGACCAGTGGATTGAACCAGTGCAAGACCTGCAGGAGGGCCGTCAGCCACGCCAGGGCGATGTCATGGCGTTTCACATGGGCCAGCTCATGCAGGAAGACATAGCGTAGCTCTTCCTGACTGAGTTGGTTGGAGATATCCCTGGGTATCAACAGCCGGGGCCGGATAAAGCCGAGCAACACCGGCGTGTTGACCTTTTCCGATGTGACGAGGGCCACGATCGTCCGAAGCCCCATCCTCGCTCGGCATTCCTCCAGCAGTTCCAGCACGTCTTTATCGGTCGAGGGATGCTCAATGCTGATGGCGCGCCAGAGCTTCAGGTTGCTCACCACGACGTAAACGCCCAGTGCCAGAGCACCCACCGCCCACGCAACAGGCAGGACCTCCCGCACGCGGCGGGGACGTGACCTTGCCGACGCTTCCGATCTCTGCGGGCTCTTTGGCGCACGTTCTACCTTCTTGGGCTGCCCCGCCGCACTGGCCGCCGCGCCGGAGGCAGCGGACTGACTTGTGGCAGACTCGGTGCTGAGGGTGGCAGGCGGTCGGTCGGAGGCTTCCATCATGCCGGAATAGCCACGGTGTGACTGGCCCCACGCCATGACGTAGAAGATGCTCCAACGGCTCTGCGGAGCCCAGGGAAGCACCATCCGGACTATGAGAATCAACCAGAGGGCATAATGCCATCGGACGCCCAGCCTGTGGCGGAACACTGCCTGAAGGAGAAGGATCAGGCAGACGACCAGGCCGGCCTGAACGGTGCTGCGCAGCAGCCACTGGAAAAACGGCTGCATCTGTACGCTGAGCATTCCCATTACGTGCCCTTGCCTTTCTCCTCAAGAATGGCCTTCAATTCCGCGATGTCTTTTTTCGAGAGCTTGGCCTCTTCGAGAAAGGCCGCGAGCATGGGTTTGGTGGCCCCCCGGTACACGCGCCCGAGGAACGAGAGTCTCTCCGAGCGGGTACACTGCTCCTCGCTGACCGCCGGCCAGTAGCGATACTCCCGGCCCTCCTTGTCAAAGCGGATGGCGCGCTTGTTGAGCAGCCGGTTGATGAGGGTCCGGATGGTCCGGGGGTTCCAGGGCACTTGGCCTGCCAGCGCTTGGACGATTTCGTTCGCTGTCACTGCGCCCCGCGACCACAAGATCTGCATCACGACCCATTCGGCTTCCGAGATTCTGGGCAGGTTCTTCATGTGACGATCTCCAAAATATTACATGTGTAATTGCTTTCACAATATTACATGTGTAATTCCATGTCAACGGACGAATCTCAGATTTTTTTCTCCGGCCGTCGGAAAGCCTGTTTTCGCAACGGAAATGAGGTTTTCCCCACCGATATTTTCTCACGGGCACGAGGGGGAGCACCGATTTCGCCTCCGGTGCGTTATAATCCTGGGTCCCAGTGGACCGATGGTGTACTGACCTTGGGATGGAGTCCCGCGTCATTGAAACGATGAGCAGCGTGATTGCGAAACTGGAGTCGAGAAATAGACTGCGTGTGGCGGGGTTAATGTCCGGCACGTCCGCCGACGGCGTCGGCGTGGCCCTCGTGGAGATCGACGGACGCGGTGTCCGCGTGCTGGCATTCGACACGTTCGCGTACTCTGCGTCCTTGCGAAGAGAGATTCTCAGTCTCTGCCGGCCGGAAACGGCCCGGCTGGACCGGATTTGCCATTACAATCACGTCCTGGGCGAGGTCTTCGCCGACGCCGTCATCAAGCTCTGCGAGAAGAGCGGAATCTCGCTTCGCTCTCTCGACCTCATCGGCTCGCACGGGCAGACGATCTATCATCTTCCGAAAGGCGGCCGGCACAACGGGCGCGCGATCGGCTCCACGCTACAGATCGGCGAGCCGTCCCGAATCGCCCAGCGCACCGGGATTACGACCGTGGCCGATTTTCGGCCCCGCGATATGGCCGCCGGCGGTGAGGGCGCGCCGCTGGTGCCTTATGCCGATGCCGTGCTCTTTCGCGACGAGCGGCTGTGCCGGACCGTGCAGAACATCGGCGGCATTGCCAACCTGACGTTCCTGCCCGTTTGTAGCGGGGTCCCCAACGCAAAATTCCGCGTTGGGGGCCCCAGTCACGCCGTAAGGCGTTATCCTCTATGCCCTGACGGGCACACTACGAACGATCTCCTGGCATTTGACACCGGGCCGGGCAACATGATTATTGACGGCATCATGCGTCTACTTACGAAGGGGCAGCGCCACTATGATCGTGATGGCCGGCTCGCGGCCCAGGGCACGGTACACGAGGGGCTTTTGCAGGAGATGCTGCGGCATCCCTTCCTTCGGCGTCGACCGCCCAAGTCTACCGGGCGAGAGGAATTCGGCCAGCAGTATTGCGAATGGTTCTACAACAAGGCCCGCCGCGAGAGGCTGTTGCCCGAGGACATGGTCGCGACGGCCACGGCGTTCACCGCGTCGAGCATCGCGCTGGCTTATCGCAGGTTTCTGCCGCGCCTGCCGGATGAAATGATCCTGTGCGGGGGCGGGGCGCACAATGCGACGCTCGTGCAGATGTTGCAGCCGCGGCTCCAAGGCGTTAGAATCCGCTTGACGGACGAATTCGGAATCAGCGTCGATGCCAAGGAAGCCGTCTCGTTCGCGATTCTGGCGTACGCCGCGATCCAGGGGCTGGCCAACAACATCCCCGCCGCCACGGGGGCGAGCGAACCGGTCGTTATGGGAAAGATCGTGCCGGGGTAATAGCAGGTGGGGTTCTGCAAAATGAACGTTGGGCCTATATTCTTCAAGGAAATCTGCTTCACGATTTCCTTGAAGAATTCATTTAACCAGTTCCTTGTCAGGCATATACGGTTTGGGAAGGAAGAATCGTGAAGCAGATTCTTCCTTCCCAAAGTAGGCCCAATGTCCATTTTGCA
>CAYHAJ010000152.1:0-10846 GCA_964354535.1 uncultured Pirellulales bacterium | reverse complement strand
GGCGTCAAGTTGCCCGAAGTCCTGCCCAGTCGAGGTGTTACTGTAGCCACCCGCAAGAAGCTGCCTGAGAATCGCCCAAGGCACGCAAAACAAAGCACTTAGAGCGCAAATCGCCAGGCATCACAAGGTGGAACATCCGTTCCAAGGACCGAAACGCTGTCGCCGGCCGTGGGTCTGTTTCGAATTTAGGATTTGGGACCTTCGGATTTGTTTCGGATTTCGATATTTGGATTTCGAATTTTCCCCGGCCGCCTGCGTTTGAGCGCAGAGAGTGTTCTCTGTGGGCAGGCGAAGGATTCCGACGCGAAAGGAGAATGCTCAGTTGCCGGGCGCCGGCGCCAGAGACTTCTGGAACGGTGTGTACAGCGGGTCGCCGAGCAGGACGAGTTGCCAGGAGTTGAAGGGCACGGTCAGGTAGTACGCTTCGACGAGGCAATGGCCATCGAAGAGAGCTCCGAAGAACGCCTTGGGCTCGGGAAAGGAGTGGAGATAAGGTTCCGCCACAGGGCCGAGGGTGGCGGTGATGCCACGTTTGAGCAGGGAGGGACACCATTGGGTGCTGTTCGGGTCGTGCAGACTGACAGCCTCGGAGCTGGCGATGTGGAACCCCACGGCGCCCTCGATGAACTCGAAGGCGTTGACGTACTTGGCCAGACTGTACCAGCCGCAATAGAGGGCCGTCTGCGGGCAACTGCCGGGCGGGAACAACTCCGCGGTCCGCTCTTCCTTCACGGACAGGGATGTTCGCAGCCGGATCAGGAGCGCCAGGTCGCGGAGCGACTGATCGCAGTAGCTGTAGGCGTCCTTTCCGAATAAGCCGCGGGAATCGACGCAGGCGGTCCCCGCCAGGCCCTTCTCCTCTGCGGCGATTGCTTGGTCGATCAGGCCCTTGGCGATGCCGTAGCTCGGGCCATCGAGCCGTGCCACCATCAGGGTCTTGAACGACTGCGGAGACGCCGGATTGCGCAGAGCGTTCGGCTGCCAGCGGTACAACTCGTAGGCGTTGCACAGGACCAGCGATAGCTCGCTGTCGACGGAGGCGCCGGTCTCCTTGCCCATGATCCGGTCAATGTCTGCCTGGACTTGCATGGTCCCCAGTTGATGCGTCCGGTAGACGACGGAACCGGTCTGGCCTTTGCGCTCCAGTTCGGCGGTGGCCTCTTTCTCCTGCTCCAGCAACTGACGCAACTGCTTGAGTTGGGCATCCTGTCCGGCCAGGGGCTCGCGCGGGCCCACCCGGAAGGGAATGCCGTATGTCGTTACCAGACACTTGATGCCGCTGAGGTCTTTGCGGGTCTGAAAGACCCGGCGGATGGGGCCGGCGAGGTGCTGCTCGTAATCGGCCCGCCCGATCGTGTCCCGCAACGACGTCCCCAAGGATACCGGGATCACGTTCCCGGAGGGAATATGTCGTCTTTCACAGTAGTACCGCGCCAACCGGACCGAGGCGGCGTTGTCCGAATTGGCGATGGCCAGAATCTCCTTCGGTTCCAGCGTCCACCCGGTCGAGCCACCCGTCAACAGGAGGATCAGACTTATGATCTTATGTTTGCCCATAGCCTACTACTCTGCGGGTCCATGCCCGCGACGATCCTCGGCCTGAGAGTACCTTTCTTCGTAGATTCCTTCGCGTGCCAAGACCCGCACGAACGTGGTCAGGAGAATCCGTACATCCAGCCTCAGGCTTGCCTGCTCCACATACTTCACATCGAGGTTCAGTTTCTCTGCGCGCGTCAACTCGCCCCGGCCGCAGATCTGGGCCAGACCGGTCAGGCCCGGCTTGACGAGCAGGCGTTTCCGTTGCCGTTCGTCCCATGCGGCGATCTGCGACACGAACAACGGCCGGGGACCGACGAGGCTCATGTCGCCTGTGAGTATGTTAACCAGTTGCGGCAGCTCATCCAAGGAGTATTCCCGCAGGAAGCGGCCGATCTTCGTGAGCCGGGGATCATCGCTCGACTGCGGACTCGGCCCGAACGGGTCGGCGTCAAGCTGCATGGTCCGGAATTTGTACAAGGGGAACGGCCTGCCATTCCGGCCCGCGCGCTCCTGGCGGAAGATCGCGGGTCCCCGACTGGTAAGTCGGAGCGCGACCACCATCCCCGCCAGCAGCGGCGACAGCAGCACCAGTATCGAGCCGGAGACGACCAGATCGAGCAGTCTTTTGAGAAGGAGATACATCGGATCAGAAGAGACGCGCGTATTGTGACGCGAGCACCTCGTAGGTGTGAGCGCGCTGCACGTATTGGCGACCGCGTTCACCCATTTCTCGCAGCTGACCCCTGGGCATTTGGACGGCCCGACGCAGGGTGTCGGCCAAGGCTTGCGGGTCCTCGGCGGGGATCGAGAAGCCGCACTGGGCCTCGGCCACTTCGTCGTAGATCGTGTCGATGGCGAAGAGGACCGGCAGCCCCGCCGACATGTACTCGAAGAGCTTGTTGGGACTCACGCCGTAGCGGAAGACGTCCTTCCTCTGCAGGCCGAGGTAGCCGAGGTCCGCCGCCTGCGTCAAAGCCGCCATCTGCGACCGGGCGACAGGGGAAAAGAAGGTGATGTTCGGGAGACCGGTCTGCAGCGCCCGTTTCTGCAATGATTCCTTCTCGGGTCCCTGGCCCACCAGCAGAAAGTGTACCTTGGACTTCTCCGTCAGGAGCCGGGCGGCCTCGACGACATTGTCCAGAGCGTTGACCATGCCGTGGCTGCCGCTATAGAGGACAATAAACTTATCTTGCTGCTTCAGGTCATGAATGATCCGGCTGTGCTCGGCCGGCAAAGGTTCCACGTTCTTCTGCTGAACCTCTGGGTCGATGCCATTGGGGATGTAAACGAATTTGCTCTCGTTGAGCCCGTGAGCGACCATGTAGTCCTTCGCCCCGCCGAGCAGTGAGACGGTGTAGTCACAACGCTCGTAGCCGAGCCGTTCCGCCCAGGCCATCACACGGACCAGAGGATGTCGCGGCGAGTGTCCTCCGACCTCCAGAATCGTCAGCGGCCAGAGATCCCGCACTTCGAAAAGGAACTGCGCGCCGTGCTTTCGCGCGAGCCGATATCCATTGACCGCGGCCAAGGGATGAGGCGACGATGCGAGGACCACATCCGGTCGCGGCAGTTCGCGCAGACTACGCACCGCCAAACAAGTAGAGAACTCGACCATGTTGAGGACTCGCCTGAGATCATTCTTCTCATACCGACAGGTCGTGATCCAGACGTACGGCACGCCGTCCACCTCCGCCGCCCTCTCTTCGGGCAGTCTGGTCAGAAGATGGTGAAAGGCCGCGCAGATGATAATCGGTCGCAAGCCCATCCGGCGGAATTGCTGGGCGAGGTAGTAGTGCCGGTACTCCATCCCGTGGAGCCGGCTACCCGCGTAGTGATTGATGATCCAGATGACTTTGGCGCGATCGATCGGCATTCTGGAGACCTGCGAACGTAGACGCTCGCCTGTCGGCGTTTGTGATCCTTTGGCTTCGTCTCCGGATGACAAAGACAGGAGCCGTCAGCGCAGGAACGTAAGGATCGCCTCCACGACCGTGTCCTGCATTTCGCGCGTCAGCTCGGGGTAGATGGGCAGAGCAAGGATCTCGCCGGCTGCCTTCTCGGCTTCGGGGAAGTCGCCTTTGCTGTAGCCCAGATAGGTGAAGCACTCCTGCAGATGCAGTGGCACCGGGTAATAGATCTCACAACCGATCTGGTTGGCTTTGAGATGTGCGACAAGCTCATCCCGGCGTGGCACGCGGAGGCAGTATTGATTGTAGATCGTCTGGCAATCGGGGTTGATGTAAGGCGTCTGCACCACGGTGCCGGCAAACCGCTCATTGTAGTAGGCGGCGTTGCGCCGGCGCGCCTCGGACCAGTCATCCAGGTGCGGCAGCTTTACGAGCAGTGCGGCGGCCTGGATCGGGTCGAGCCGGAAGTTGGCGCCGATGAACTTGTGGTAGTACTTCGGTTCGGCGCCGTGATTCCGCATGAGCATCAAGCGCTTGTAGAGGGCCTCATTGTTGGTGACGATCATGCCGCCATCGCCGATGCCGCCGAGGTTCTTGCTGGGAAAGAAGCTGAAGCACCCGGCCTTGCCGATGCTGCCCGCCGGCCGGCCCTTGTAGGTGCTCGTGATCGATTGGGCGGCGTCCTCGACGACCGCCAGTCGGTACCGCCGGGCCACGGCCATGATCGGGTCCATGTCGGCCATCTGCCCGAATAAATGGACCGGAATGATCGCCTTGGTCCACCGGGTCACGGCGATCTCGATCTGGTTCGGGTCGATGTTGTACGTCTTCGGATCAATATCGACCAGGACCGGCGTGGCGCCAACCCGTGCGATGCAGCCCACGGTGGCGAAGAACGTGAACGGCGTGGTGACGATCTCGTCGCCCGGTTCGACGCCCAGGCTCATCAGGCAGTTCAGGATGGCGTCCGTTCCGCTCGACACGCCAACACCGAACTTGCAGCCGCTGGCCGCCGCGATCTTCTGCTCCAGTTCCAGCACTTTCGGCCCGCCGATGCAGACCTGCGCGTCCAGCACTTCGGAAATCGCGGCCAAGACCTGATCCTTGATCGTCGCGTACTGCGCCCTCAAATCCAGCAAAGGTACTTCCATGATCCGTCCTTCAATTCACCCAATCACAAGCTGCTCTTGATGTTCCTGTAAGACACCTTTCCGACCCGTTGCTCCGGGGGCAGGGGGGCTTCTTCATCCAGATCGAGGCAGCGCACCACGCCGGGCTGCACTTCCCGGTATCGGTACCCGCTCTCGGGGCACACCATGATACCCTCGGCATCTGGTTCCGACAGCGGAATCCCGTGTCGGCTGACCCAGCCGGTCTGCCGCGCGGGCACGCCCAACATCAGAGCATAGTCCGGGACATTCTTCGTCACTACCGCACCGGCCCCGATGAAGCAGTACCGTCCCAACTCGATGCCGCAGACGATCGTCGCGTTGGCCCCGATCGTCGCCCCGCGACGAAAGACCGTACGTTCGTACAGATCGTGCCGGACGATCTGCGATCGCGGGTTCGACACATTCGTCAGGACGCAACTGGGTCCCAGGAAGACATCATCCCCGATTACGGTCCCGGTGTAAATGGCAACGTTGTTCTGGATCTTGACATTACTGCCAATGACAACGCCACTGCTGACCAGCACGTTCTGGCCGAGGATGCAGTTCTCGCCGATCGTCGCATCTTTCATGATATGGCAAAAGTGCCAGATCTTCGTCCCCTTGCCGATCCGGCAGGGCTGGTCCACATACGCTGATTCGTGGACAAAGTAGTCCCCCTTCACCCTCTTCTCCCCCTGCAGACCCTTCTCACTCTTTTCACTCATCAGAACTCCTCCGGGCGGACGGGGGCCCCGTGGTTCTTGAGAGATTGCTGTCCCGCCTCGAGCACCTGCACGATCCGTAATCCGTCCGCCCCGTCACTGCGGATGGGCCGGTGGTCGAGCACACCTTCGATGAAATGCTCGCACTCCCGCGACAGGGGCTCCCCGCCGGGAATCTTCGGGATGACGATGTCGCCGAACCGCAGCGCAATGATATCAGCGTAGGAGGTGGTGATGTCGTGCCGGACCGCGGCCCCTTTGTCATAGATGCGGATCTTCTCCGTCGCCTCCATATCATCGAACGTGACCATCTTCTCCGGTCCGACCACGGTCATTTTGCGGATCTTGTGCGGGTCGAGCCAACTGCAATGGAGGTGCGCCATCTTGCCGTCGGCGAACTTGATCGTCGCGAAGACGACGTCCTCGATGTCTTTTTGCAGATAGCACTGCCCGTGGGCGGCCACCGACACCGGCTCGGAACCCAGCAGATGACAGATGACCGAGATGTCGTGCGGTGCCAGCGACCACCAGGCGTTTTCGTTCTGGCGGACGATACCGAGGTTGACCCGCTGGGTGTACATGTAGTACGGCTCGCCCAGTTGGCCCCGGTCCAGCATCTCCTTGAGGTAGATGACCGCCGGGTGATACTCCAGCAGATGACCGACCATCAGTTTCCGTCGCGTCTGCCCCGCCACCTCGATCAATTGCCGGGCCTGCGCAGCCCGCAATGTCAGCGGCTTCTCGACGTACACATGTTTGCGCGCCTGCAACGCCTGACGGGCGATCTCGAAATGAGTGGGGACAGGCGTGGCAATGACGACCGCCTGCACCTGCGGGTCATCGAGGACCACAGCGACGTCGGGCGTCGTTTCGACAAAGGGGAAACTGCGCCTATGCATGGTCAGCACACTGGCGTTGACATCGCAGATGTACTTCAGTGAGCATCGCTTGGCCGCAGCGAAGTTCCGGACCAGGTTCTTGCCCCAGTACCCGGCCCCGATTACCGCAACATGCAGTACATCTTCACTCATGCGTCACCGCGTTCTTCAGGACTTGTTCGAGTTGAGCGGCCAGGATGCGCCGGTCGAACTGTCGCTCGGCCAGACCCCGAGCGTTCTCGCCCATCTGTCGGCACAGGCCGGGATCGTTCGACAACTCCTCCAGGGCGTCAGCGAGTGCCTCCGGATGGCGCGGATCGACGTACCGGCCGCAGTGGTTCTTTTCGATGGTCGCGCGCAGCCAACCGGCGACGTTGAGGAGCACCGGCTTGCCCGCCGCCAGGGCGTCGAACATCTTGTTCGGCGACCAGGTGTGCTCGTTGGCCGCTCGATAGATTGTCAGGCACACATCACAACTGGCCGCGAGGCGAGCGACTTCCTCCTTGTCCGGCACTAACGGGCTGAATACCACATTGGTCAAGCCATAGTCGCGGGCGAGGCTTTCGAGCTCATCGCGCTTGCCGCCACCGCCGTGCAGGACGAGCACGATCTGATTCTTCCCGCGCTGGGCCAGGACCTTGGCTGCCTCGATCACATATTCGAGACCGTTGGCCATGCCCATGGCCCCGAAGTAGAGGGCAGCGAAACGCTTGCCCAAGCCGAGCCGCTCCCGCGCAGCGGTGCCGTCGAGGTCGGGCCGGAACAGGTCCAGATCGCTGGCGTTCGGAATTACGGTGATCTTTTCGGCGGGCACACCGGTCCGGACGATTCCATCTTTCATCCCCGGCGACAGGGCCACGATATGGCTGGCTTGGTGGTAGATTCGACGTGCCATCCGCCGCAGCCACCAGAGGGCGGCCGGATTCGTCAGGGCGCCCACGTTGATGAGTGCTTCGGGCCACAGGTCCCGTACCTCAAAAACGAAGGGGACGTTAAAGTACCGGCTCAGCTCGATGCCGGCCAGTCCGACCGTCAGGGGCGTGTGCGTGGCAAAAACGATATCAGGCCGATCGAGGCACCGGCCCACTTCCGAAGCGACCTTGCCAAATTGATGAAACTTGAGCATGCGTCGCCAGCCGCTCATGGCGGTGCCCGCGTAGGGATCGTTGTAGGCGGCGGCCACCGAAATCACGCGAATGCCGTCAATCTCATACTGGCAGCACGGCTCCTTGGGGCAGACGGGGAACTCGCGATTGGCCAGACCCGAGGTGATCATCGTCACTTCGTGGCTGCGACCAACTAAATAGCGGCCGAACTCATACGAGCGCGTGCCGGTCGTGCCTTTGCGGGAAGCGAAGTATTGATGGATGTAGAGGATTCGCATATTACCAGTACAGTCCTTCGTACCCTGGCGTCTGAGGGTCCACGCCCGCGATGCCTGCGGCATCGAGGACTCGAATCCCTGTCTTGGTCCACGCGCGGATGCGCTTCGCATCGACGGTGGCGTGGTTCACGAGGATCACATCGGCTCCCGAGAGCTCATCCAGGGACCCAACCAGCAGGTCTTCCAGATGACGCAGGGCCTTCTGGACCTGTGCCTTGTTGCTGCCGATCAAGAGGTCCGGCTGCACCGCCGGATCGTGGATCAGCAGCCGCACGCCTTCGCCGATCAGGGCCTTGGCGATGCGGACGTAGGGACTCTCCCGCATGTCGTCAGTGCCAGCTTTGAAGGCGAGTCCCACGATGCCGACCGTCTTCGGCTGATGGACAAGGATGCACCGAACGATGCGGTCGATCTGCGCCTCATTGCTTTCGAGAACCTTCTCCAGCATGGGGAGGTGCAGGGACTGGAGCGACGCCAAACGCAGGATGGCGCGCAGGTCCTTGGGCAGACACGATCCGCCGAACGCCGGTCCCGGCCGCAGATACTTCGGGCTGATGTTGAGCCGGGTATCGGCGCAGAACACCTCCGCCAGCGAGCGGGCGTCCAAGCCTGCCGCTTTCGCGACGGCTCCCATCTCGTTGGCGAACGTGATCTTGAGGGCGTGGAAGAGATTGTCCCAATACTTGACCATCTCGGCTTCGTCAAGCCTGAGCCGAAACACAGGGGCAGTATGCCCTCGATAAAGCTCCAGCAGCCGGTCCGCTGCGCCGGGGCGATCCTCACCCACCACGATCTTCGGGGGATTGAGGAAGTCCGCAACGCCCGTGCCCTCGCGGAGAAACTCCGGATGAAACACAACATCGATGTCCCTGCCGACCTTTCGCCCGGATTCCCTCTCCAATGCCGGGATCACGTCTTCCCTCGTTGTGCCGGGAAGGCAAGTGCTGCGCAGAACAAGTAAGGGTCGCGTGTCGCTGCTGCGAAGCACTTGGCCGATCTGGCGGACCACGGTCTGGACGGCCGCCAGGTTGATCCCGCCGGCGGCATCCGACGGCGTCCCCACGCAGATCCACGCCATGTCGCAGCCGACCAAGGCCTTTGCCGGATTCGTCGTGGCTTGGAGCCGGCCCGCTTGGCAACCGGCCGCCAGCAAAGGGGCCACCTCCGGTTCCTGGACAGGCGAGCGGCCTCGGTCCAGATCGGCAACCTTGGCACCGACCGGATCGATGCCGAGGATCTCGTGGCCGTCTCGCAGCAGGCAAGCCGCACTGACGACGCCGACATAACCCATACCGAAGAGGCTGATCTTCATTGTGCTACGAACCGCTTGAGAACGCCCACAATGCGGGCGGAGGCGCGGCCGTCGCCGTAGAAATCCGGCCGCGGCTTCGTCGCAAAATCCTCGTGGAGGATGGCCTCCACGGTGGCAAGGATCGCCTCGGTCTTCGCCCCGGCGATTCGATTCCATCCAATCTCGACCAACTCCGTCCACTCCGTCTCCGCGCGGGCCACGACGCAGGGGACGCCGAAGAAGTACGCCTCCTTCTGAACGCCGCCAGAATCCGTCAGGAGAAGCCGGGCGTTGCTTTCCAGTGCGATCATCTCCCTATAGGAAATCGGATCGCTCGTGATGATCGCCTCGGTGTCCACCATCGCCAGGAGACCGGCCTTTTCCATCGCTTTTCTCGTGCGCGGGTGGATCGGGAAGAGCACCTTCCAGCCGCGAACGCCCATCTGTCTCATCGCCTCCAGGATGTTGCGGAGATTGTCCGGGTCATCGGTGTTGGCGGCGCGATGGATCGTGGCCAGAATGTACTCGCGGGGCTTCAGGCCATACCTGGCAAGGATATCCGTTTCTTGCTCCTCGCGGTCGAGCCGATCTCGCGCCTCCCGGGCGAGATCGAGCATGACGTCGCCGACGTTAATGACGAGAGGAGTCTTCCACCGCGATCCGAAATCGAGATCGCTGACGACGTTGTGAAAGCCTTCGTTCTCGAGGTTCTGCACGGCGGTTTCGGTCGGGCAGAACAGAAGGTCCGAACAGTGATCCACGACGATCCGGTTGATCTCTTCGGGCATCTGCCGGTTGAAGCTCCGCAGGCCGGCCTCGATGTGGGCGACCGGAATGTGCAGTTTCACGGGGGCCAGCGCGCCGGCCAGCGTGGTGTTCGTGTCACCGTAAACAATCACGAGGTCCGGATCTTCCTGGAGCAGCACCTCCTCGATGCCGGTGAGCATCCGAGCCGTCTGTTCGCCATGCCGGCCCGAGCCGATGCCGAGATAGTAGTTCGGCTCCGGCAAGTCGAGCTCGCGGAAGAAGACCTCCGACAGGTTGACATCGTAGTGCTGGCCCGTGTGGACCAGGAGCTCCACGCCCCCGATCCGGCGCAACTCCTTCGAGACGACCGCCGCTTTGATGAACTGCGGCCGCGCCCCTACGATGGAAAGGACCTTCATCCGTTCACCGTCGGCTGTGCTGCAGGTCGGGTGTATCCGCACGACCTGCGGGGGCGACGGAGGACGCTTGCCCGTCTCGAGCTGTGTAGTCGAGGACCACCCGGACGATCCGCTCCGCGGTGTGTCCGTCCCACAACGCCGGGATCCGGCCCTGTTTCCACTGGCCCGCGAGGATGCGCGCCGACCGTTCCTCGATGTTGCCCATGTCCACCAATTCGTTCGTTCCTTCGGTGATTGTGATGGGCCGTTCCGTGTTCGGCCGTAGCGTCAGACAGGGCAGTTTCAGATACGTTGCCTCCTCCTGGATGCCTCCCGAATCCGTCACGACGAAGCGCGCGTTGTTCTGGAGCGTGAGAAACTCCCGGTATCGCACCGGTTCGACGATGTGAAACGCGTCGCGGAACGAGGCATCGATGCCGAATGCCTCGATGTTCTTCCTGGTCCTCGGATGCACGGGAAAGACGACCGGCACCTGGGCCGCCAACTGGTTGAGATACCGCAGGATTTGTTCCAGGCCGTCCCGCTCGTCCACGTTCGACGGGCGGTGTAGCGTGACCAGCACGTAGTTTCGCTTCGTCAGGCCGAAGCGCTGCACGATTTGCTCCTGCTGGTCCGGACCGATGCGATTCAGAATGCCGATCAGCGAGTCGATCATGATATTGCCGACTCGATGGACCTTATTCTCCGCCACGCCTTCGCGGTGCAGGTTTTCATCGCCGTCGGGCGAGGGGGTAAAGAGCAGGTCGGAAATGGTGTCCGTTACGCGCCGGTTGATCTCTTCCGGCATGGTTTCGTCGAAGCTGCGCAA
>CAYHAJ010000151.1:0-20949 GCA_964354535.1 uncultured Pirellulales bacterium | reverse complement strand
ACCCCTGCAAGGCCGCCAAGAGGCCGGGTCTTCACTACAACGGGTTACGGGTCGTCCCTCCGCTTTCTCGACCCCGGCAGGAAGGATTTCCGCCTCAAAAAAATCCAAAACCCAGCCGAATCCGCGAAGTCGGGCTAAAGGAGCGAGGGGCGACAAACCAGCACTTTCGTCGGGGTCGGGAAAGAAGCGGGGCGTGGTCGGGTGGACCCACGCCCCGTTTTGGTGTCATCGCGTGCTTCGCGCTACGGCACGACTATGGCTTCGGGCTACTTGAGCGGGTGGCCAAAGCCGATATCGTCGATGAACAAGATGCCCGCGCCACCGGCCTTCGGGCTGACCTTGTCGCCGACCCCGATCGCGATCTTCTTCACGGCCGCCACGTTGACGCCGCCGGAGCTCAGATCGCTGAGCGGAATCCGCCACTCGGTCCAGGTCGGCGTGGCGGTCACCCCAAGGTTCGGATGGACGACCGTCTTGTTCTTGCCGGCCTTGTCCTCGACCCTCACGTACAGCGGGGCCGGCGCGTTGGCCTGCATCGCCGCCCCGATCGCGGGGGCCTGCCAGGCGCCGCTGACCGTGCCGCTCGTCGCGACGTTCGAGAACTCCGCGGTGCTGTAGGCCGTGGCGTTATGGCTGGTCACGCACAGGCCGATGTAGGTGTTGGGCACCATCAGGATGGTCTGGTCGGGCGTCTGAGCCTTCCAGGTCTTGCCGTCCGCCGAGCTCTCGGCCTTGAAGGTGTTGCCTGTGCGGGTGATCCGGACCCAGTAAGGGGTCTTGACCGCCGCCCCGGTCCAATCGACGCTGGCACTCGCGCCGCTGGTGGTGGTGCGATACTGCAACGAGCAGCTATTGTCCGGCGTGACCACCATCGAGGCGTGCTTGGCGCCGGCCTCGAGATTCTCCCGAATCATCACGCCCGCCTTCGACCAGGCATCGCTGCGGCTGAGGCTCTCAACCTTCGCGGTGATCGAGCCGTTGCCGCTGAGCGGCTTGTAGGCAAAGCGGAACTGGTCGGAGTTGTTCCAGATGTCGGTGCCGCTGCTGCTGACGGTGTAGGCATTGCCGCCCTTGTCCGCGAAGCCCGCGGCCCGGCCCATGAAGTAGACCGACAAGGTGTCGGCGCCGTTGCCCGTCCAGTTCTGGGTCGTGTCGAGAACCCGCTCGGCCTCCGAGTAGAACGGCGTCTTGACGTTGTTGTATTCGAACGGCATGGACTGCCGGCCGCCATGGACGATGGTCGCTTCCGCAAAGGTCCCGTTGGCCGCCGTGGCGTAGCCCACGATGGAGTTGCTGAGCCCGGTGGTGAGGCCGTCGATCCAGGTCGAGAAGATCTCGATGCCGGCCTTGTCCGTGTAGCTCTCGAAGTCCTCCACGACGGCGTACTGGGCCGTCGAGAAGCTCCAGACCTCGCCCGGATAGGTGACAGCGTTGACCTCATCGACCTTCCAGTAGTAGGTCGTGCCGAAGTTCAGACCGCTGGGCGTGAAGCTATGCTCGGTCACCGTTTTGGCCGTCGCCGTTCCCGCGGCCACCGCCGCCTGATCGGTGCCGACGAACACCTTATGGGAGCCGGCAAAGCGGCCCGGCCGCCAATTCAGGCTGGCGTCCACGCTGACACCCGTGGCCTCTTTGGCCGGCTGGGGCGCAAAGGCCAGTACCGGCACGGCGGAGAACCGCACTTCGCTCAGGCCGGTCGGGGGGGCGATACCCCAGTTCTTCTCGACGGTCAGTTTGACGAACTTGCCCTCGACCCCACCGAACTTGACCGTGGTGTTGGCGGCGTAGTCGGGCAGGCCGGGCGCCTTGGCGAACTCGGGCACATTGGCCAGGGCTTTCCACGTCGTCCCGTCGGTGGAGTATTCCACCTTGACCTGCTTGGCGCCGAAGCCCATGAAGCTCTCGATCAGCCCGTTGGAGTTCCACACCTTCATCTCCGCCAGCTTGTAAACCTTGTCGAACTCATACTGAATCCAGTTCGGCGCCGCCCCGGTGCTGAGCCACATCGTGGTCCCATCGGTGCCGTGCAGGTCCATCTTGTTCAGGCCGGAGCCGTCGATGGTTTTCCCCGGGCCCATGTTCATCTGCGCAGTGGAGGCCGTCGCGGCCATCGGCTGGATGGAATAGCCATACGCCTCGGTGGTGAACTGCCAGACCTGGCCCTTGGAGATCTTGTTATCGGCGACCTCATCGATGCGCCAGTAGTAGGTCTGCCCATACACGAGCCGGGCGGGCGGATCGAACGTGGTGCCCGTCTGGCCCTGGCTGACCAGCACGCCTTTTGCCGCCGTCCGCGTGGCGGTGTCCACATCGGCGGACACCGTGCCAAGATAGACATCGTGGCCCGTGGCCCCTTGGCCCGTCTCCCAGGTGAGGTTGCCGTCCGCCGGCACGTCCGTAGCTTTGTGGGCCGGAATCGGACGACGCGCGAGCTCCTTCGCGACGGCCTGATCGGCCGAGAGCAGCACATATCCAAATCCCAGACTCTGGTCATGCGCTTCCCGACTGGTCCAGGTCATCTGAATTTCCCGGTCCGTGGCTTCCGTGTCGTCCAGAACCGGATGAAAACCGATATTCGTGCCGGGGGTGAACTTTAACGCACTCATCCGTGCGTACGGGATGGCGGCCTCGCAGATGTAGCCATCGGGAGTCCTCCGGGAGCCCACCTCCAGGTAGTCCGGTATGGCTTGACCTGCGCTATCCATGTTGCACCAGTTAAACTTCTGGTTGTTGGCATTGAAACCGAACTGATAGTGCTCCGCGTGGGGTGCCACGGCGTTGGTCGTGCCGAAAAACACCTCGATACAATCCGCGTTCCAGATATCGACGCCGGATTTGGTCATGGAGATCGCGTCGTCTTTCACCACCACGGCCAGGTAGATCTTCTGGTCGTCCCACATCAGGTAGAATTTTCCGCTCAGGTCCGCCGGGCCGGTCCAACTGGCTTGCCCCGTATACATTTGTCCGGTCACCTCCAGCACGGCGGGGGTCATCACGTCCAGACTCCAGTCGCTCAGATCGCCGTCCAGAGCCTCCGGCGTTCCCTTGAAACACGTGATCACCAGGGGTTCTCCCGTCGTGGGGTGTACGGCCGGCGGGGCCGCCAACACCACACCCAAGCTGCACAAAGTGACAATTCCCGCGAAAAACCATTTCCTCGCTACCATGTTTGTTCCTCCTTCCCAAAAAATGCATCGCCTTGCTCTACCGGGTTTCGGCACACACTCCGAAACCCCGCGCCTACCCAACCAAATACCCGACTCAAAACTCGCGTATCCCTTCCGTTGCCGCAAGGGTGTGACTCGGATATGACTATCTCACGGGCCTCCAGAATAAGGGTGCATACGGGACCCATGCCTTCTTAATCATACCCATTCACAGCCCGTCCCGCAAGTCTTTTATCGGAATAAGAACCGCGTCCCGCGGCGGAGAATCAGTCAATCCTCAGATTCCTCCAATAGGCACTTCCGGGAGAACGCACACTCTGGTCGAGGACGAGTTGGTAGAGACGGAGCTGAACCTCGCGACCGGAGAACGTGCTCAGGTCGATCCGGACCGTCTGCCAGAATCTTCCCGGTCCCTTGGCTTCGATGGGCCGCTCATCAATCCGCTGGTTGTCGACCCAGACGTTCAAACGCCAGGCTCTCCCGGGATCCACTCCCACCTCGAAAGAAAGCACCGCCTCATTGTCCAATCGAACGTTGCGCCACAGGCACACGCCCCGCACTTCGTCTCGGGGGTAGGTCGCCAATACGTCACTTTCCAGACGTGTCGAGCCGCGTATCCCAAGCCGATAGCCAAATCCGGCCCCGTGCATCTCCCAATCACGGTTCCAGTACTGCATCAGGTCACTCAGCCGGAACACTTCCGGCGCCTGCGGTTGCGGCTCTTGCAGCGGAATGACAATCTCGCCGTCCACTACTTTCGCACCATGCGCTGTAACCATCTTCTCGCCTACCTCGGCCGTTCGCCGGCCCAGATCGGAAACCCTCTCATCGACGGGTCGAGGGAAGGTCACTGGCCCCATGGATGGGCCGCGAATACGGTCGTTCACCTGCCTCAGGAGATCGGGAGGGAGGCCTTTCATTCCGTGCAGGGCACCGAGCACCGCCCCGGCGTTGGCGGCATTGCAGTCGCAGTCCGTGAAATCGGCGGCCCGGCAAATCAAGTTCATCGTTTTCAGGAAATCGCCTTTGCCAAACCACAGCCCGATGGCTGTGAAACCCCCGTTGGCCACGGCATTGTTGGTCGCCGGGTATACCGGATGCCAGCGATCGGACACGGCCTGGCAAGTCTCTTCGAACGTCGCATGGCCTTCGCCCATGCTGATCATGGTGTCGAGGCAGGCTCGGTACGGCGAGGAAGGATGTATGAGGGTCGCGGCCTGGCGCATGACCTCCTGGACGTCGGATTGGGCAAAAGCCAGACTGACCATGCCGGCAACGAATACGCCCCCGTCCGCGCCTTCGGCGTAGCCATGAATATGTCCGAGTCGCCGGGCGAGACTACCGGCGAGGTTGGGCAGGCCCGGGGCGAGGGCACCGTACAGGTCGGCGCTGAACTGCGGACCGATCGTATACCAGAGCGGATTGTAGCGGGGGTGACCGGTGTCGGGCGGTTGGAGTCCGGCCAGAAGCAGGCGTCTCGCTTCGGCGCTGGAGCCCCACGAACCGGCCGAATCGGCGAGCCATTGTCGGCCGAGCTGCTGGACCGTCAGATGGATTCCGTATTCTTCGAAAGCACGCAACGCCACCATCTCGTAGTACCAGTCATCATCCACGCGAGCGCAGTCGTCCTTCAGCAATTCCCAGGTTGCCGGCACGCGGAAATCGTCTACCCACGTGGCGGAACCAATGCGATGTTCAAAGGGATAAGCCAATAACATGCCGATGATCTGGCCCGCCCATACGGCGTGGACGCGGTCGCGATAGACCTCGCGCCCGAGACGCAATTCTCGACTTCGAGCCTGCGCCGGGAGCAGCAGGCAGCACAACAGGGCTGTCCAAAGCAACTGTCTCCGGAGTCTCTGCGGATTCCCATTGACCATACCTGTAATCCTTACCTCTAAGGTTGACTCGTTTCTACGTCATGGCCTTCTGGGTGTCAACGGCTTTGCCTCACGCCTTGATCAAGAGCGGCATCTCCCGGCAGGCAATGGCGTCCGCCCCCTCCGCACGCGTCGCCACGGCTCCCCTAAGCTTTAGTCGTGGCAACAACCAGGGAAGCCCTGAACGGTTGGATTGCACATCCTAACTACCGGAAGCGCTATAGTACTGTAGAATCGGAGGGGCTCAAGTAGAGTGGAACGATGCGAAAAAAAGGAGTAACGATTATGGCAGTGCAAGATCCGAAAGAATTGTTCGTGAAGCTGCTCAGCGACGTCAGGCAGAACGAAGAGCGGAGCACCGGTATTCTTCAGGAGCTCAGCGATGCGGTCGAAGATCCGGATATCAAGGAAGCGATCGAATCCCGAATCTTCCTGAAGAATCAGACGCTCAGCACGCTGGACCGATGCTTCAAGCTCATCGACGAGCAGCCGCAGAAGATGACCGGCCGAATTCAGGACGTTTTTATGGAAGACTTCCGCCGGGAGCTCGGCGAGATCAAGGGAACCCTGGCGCGGACCCTGTTCGTCGCGGCCAAGGTCAACCATCTGATGCATTTCCGCATCGCGGAATACGTGGCCCTGGTGGCGATGGCCGATGTGACGGGCCACTACGCCGTCGGCTCGCTGCTGGAGAGTTGCCTGGCCGATAAGCTCGCCTTCGTGGAGCGGAACCGCCGGCGGATCCGCCGCTTCGTCGAGAGCGAGATAGCGGCGGCCGTCGCCTGAGCAAGACCAGGCGAAATCCTCGCTTCGCGCACCGCCGAAAGGCACGATGACTGGGAATCAGGATCCCGGGGGACACCTTGCTTGTTGGGATTTTCCCTGAGGACGGTGTCCCATCCTACTCCAGCGAATCGTGATCGGGTTGCGGGTTGGGGGACCCTACCCGAGCTGAACCATGCAGGAGAACCGCCACGGCCTACCAGGTCACTTACCATGCGGATGAGGATTGCGTACAGGCCAGAATCGAGGGGGGGATACAGGGTACAGTCCTCTATTTCGGACGGGTGGGCAAGAAATTCCCACAACCAATCGCGGGGTAAGCCGAAGGGACCAGGGTGGTATGGGGTCCCATCTTGAATACTAACGGTTCGGCAACGCAGGTGGCAAGTTCATACCGGAGAACGGAACCAATACGGAATATCTACGAGGCGCCCCCGGTTCTTTCCCCACCCTCCCCCGGCACCTTTCACGCGGTTCTGCGTCTGGTCAGCCGCGAACGCGCAAAGGCCAAACCGAAAGTACCGAGGATGACAGCGCTGGGCGTGGGGACGGCGGCTGTCTCATCGATCAGAAGGTACATGTCACCGTGACCGGCAGTATTGCTTCCTGTGTTTCCCCATGCGAAGGTGAAGTTGTACGTACCCGCCGTAGTGAAAATGGAACTGGAGTTGAATGCCCCGGCCTCATCGAAGATCTTCGGACTGCCGGCGGTTCCGGCATAGTAATACGACGGCGTTCATGGGGCGCCCCACCGTGCCACATTGGGGGCCGCCGCGGCACTTCCAAAGATTACGGCTTGGGGTCCGGAAGAGACGGCCAGTCCATCATTGTAATCCATCCTCACTGTGGCAGAGGCTCCGAGAGGATTCGTGATCGTCAGATTGCAGAAGTCATCGACCCCGATCCACGTGTAGGACCCGACATACGCGACCCCGCTTACCGCGGTCGGCGTGGTGTGATCGTGCCAGGCGATCCAGTTCGTTATCGACGGATCGATACCTACAGATATGGAGACCGGAGTATAATAAGCGGCTCCTGAAACAGCGGTGCTGTCTGCCGTGTCTATCAGCGTAGACACAAGATCCGCTTCTGCTGGTCTCGAGGCCCCGACAATGAATGCCAGCGTCAGCAGCACGATGGTTTTGCTCGATCTCGAGGCATGAATATTATCTCTCATCTCCCCATCACCCCTTTCTGTCACCTCCTGCCTTGCCTGCCTTCCCCGCTATTCCTATAGACTTACGTGTCAACACCTTATTTATACTCAATGACCCCTACCCCTGTCAACAGGAATCTTCTCGGTCATCGGCCAAGCCAAGGCCAAGTGTGCGACTACGTTTGGTGGCGGTCAGGGTGGAATCTTGCCAGGAATCGACAAATTCGTGCAACAGTCTCGCACCCAAAATGCCGGCCCGCGTAGATTTTCTTATTCCCGGCCGGAGCAGGACTTACGGCGATTGCGGAGACGCCGCCCCCCACTTCTTTCGTCAGATTCGTGCAACGCGCCAGGAGATAGGGGGAGGGATATAAGTACGAGTCTGTCCGCTTTTGGCGGGACAAGGCAAAGGTCAGAAGTGAAAGGTAGAAAGGCAAAAGTAGAAGTTAAGAAGGCAAAGGGCAAGAGTCGAGAAGCATGGATCTCAAATCGTAAATCATCAATCATCAATTTTGGAGGGGATCACATGACTACGGAAGCTCAAATCTCCGCCAATCGTTCCAATGCCCATAAGTCCACCGGTCCGCGGACGCCGGAGGGCAAGGCCGTCGTTGCCCAGAATGCCATCAAACACGGCCTGCTGGCGCAGGACGTGATCATCAAGGGAGAAGACCCCGGCCAGTTCGAGCTCTACCGGGACGGGATGCTGGCGGAATTGGCGCCGGCACCTGACTTGCCACAACCTTGTCGTACACCCAATTTGCCTGGGTGGGGCCGGAATGCGGGGGCGGCCGATGTGGTCTTCGCAGGGCGAGCGTCCCGCTCGCCCTACGCGGAGGTTCCGAATCCGCCACCGAGTGCCGGCGCCATCCGGTGGGTCGATCGGGCAGTCGGCGGGTTGACCCGTGGGCACTGTTGCGGCATGATGAGAGAGCTTCTTGAAAGGGAACGCCGTGGGAAAGTTGGCGTGTTTCGTGCTTTTCGGCGCCGTGTCGATGCTCCAGCAGGCGAAAGGTGATGGCGGATTGCGGATGGTGGATGGCGGATGGGAGGCGGTGCCGTCCTCCGTGGCCTGTTTTCTGCTCTCCGCCCATGACCCACCGGCGTTTCCGGGGGCCGAGGGGTTTGGGGCGTATGCCCGGGGCGGGCGGGGCGGACGGGTGTACCACGTGACAACCCTGAACGATGGTGGACCTGGGAGCCTGCGCGAGGCGGTGGAGGCCCAGGGGCCGCGGATTGTCGTTTTCGATATCGCCGGCACGATCCGGCTGACGAAGGACCTCTTGATTCGGAATCCCTTCCTTACCATCGCGGGACAGACGGCGCCGGGCGATGGGGTCTGCCTCCGCGACGGGGGGCTCGGGATCCATGCGGATCAAGTGGTCATCCGTTATCTGCGGTGCCGGCTGGGGGACCAGGGCCGGGCCGGCGACGCCATCGGGATCGGTCAGGGGCATCGGATCATCCTCGACCATTGCTCGGCCAGTTGGAGTCTGGATGAGGTGCTCTCGTGCTCGACGGGGGAGCCCTCCCTGAGTGACGTGACGGTGCAGTGGTGTTTCATCACGGAGGCGCTCAATCCGAAGAATCACAGCTTCGGGTCCCTGATCCGGGGCTGCCACGGAGCCCGGTACAGTTTCCACCACAACCTGTATGCCCACAATCGCAACCGCAACCCGCGCCCCGGCAACTACGACCGGCAGAACCCGCACGCGCAGGACCCGGACGGCCTGTTGCTCGATTTCCGGAATAACGTGATCTACAATTGGCAGGGTTCGTACGCCGGCTACAATGCGGACCAGGACAGCGTGACGAAGCTCAATTATGTGGGCAACTACCTTCTGCCGGGGCCCAATTCGAAGCCGACCGGCATCGCCTATCAGGAGGGCTCACCTTATAACAAAGGCTATTTCGCCGGCAATTGGTATGGGCATAAGCGGCCCGCGGACCCCTGGATTCTGGTGGACTTCCGCGGGTGGGGCGGCCGGCAGGTTGCGGCCTATCAACAGTCCCAGCCGTTTGAAACGGGCCCGATCACGACGCAGGACGCGCAGGACGCCTATCGGGACGTCCTGGCCCGGGGTGGGGCGATCCTGCCGCGACGCGATGCCGTAGACCGGCGGATTGTTGAGGAAGTCGCCCGCGGCCAGGGGCACATCATCAATAGTCAGGCCGAGGTAGGCGGCTGGCCCGCTTTGCAGAGTGAACCGGCGCCGCGCGACGGCGACGGCGACGGCATGCCCGACGAATGGGAGCGACAACATGGCCTGAATCCAAGCGCTCCGGCCGATGGCGCGCAAGATCGAGATACGGATGGTTACACCAATGTGGAGGAGTACTTGAACCGCTTAGTATCGTGAGAGTTGGAAGTGTGAAGTTGGAAGCAGCCGTACTTCAGAACTTCAAACTTGAGACTTCAAACTGTCCCGAGGTCTTCGAGAATTCTGTCGACGACGACGTCGAGGCGGTCCTCGATGCTGTAGGTTCCTTCGCCCAGTTGCCGGCGGATCTCCAGGACCTTGTCCACGCGGATGTCCGGGTGCTCGTCGGGTGCGAGAGCCGCCGCCGACAGCCGCGTGTTCCCGATGCCACACAGTTGTTCCATTTCCGTGCCCACCCCAATGACCTTGTGTCAGCTTGAAAAAGCGAGGCTACTTCCCGGCGGGGCGTCCATGCCCCTACACTGCCGGCGAACGCCGCGGTCGAATCCCCAATGCAGTCCGTCGCCTTGGGGGCCCTGACGAGGTGTTCCGATTGGCTAATCTCAATTCCTTTTCCTGTGTCCTGGCCCCACGTCGTTCGCAGCGCGGCCACAACCGGCGGCCCGAAGCTGATGTTGGGAACGAAATGGCCGTCCATGATGTCGAATTGGATCATCCTGACCCCGGCGGCCTCCACCTGCGCCACTTCCGCCGCCAGGCAGCCGAAATCAGCCGCCAGCACCGAAGGTACGATCTCGATGGTGCCTGCTCGGGGTAATCGCATGTCAGCTCAAACCGCCCATGTAGCACATGTCGCAAGTTTCACGGCTGTGCGGCCAAGATTGCTTCGTTGCTGCGCTCCTCGCAATGACCTTTCGTGCCCGCTATCGGCCCTTCGCGCTCTTAACCTGTTCCAGCCGGGCGGCCGCGAACGGCCAATTCGCCAGCGTCATGAAGTTGTCCACCCAGGCGGCCCGGTTGTTCTGGTATTGAAGGTAGTAGGCGTGCTCCCAGACGTCGCAGACGAGCAGAGGCACCGTGTTCCAGATCGTGAGGTTCTGATGCTTCTCACATTGCAGGATCAGCAGCTTGTCGGCGATGGGCTCATACACCAGGACGCCCCAGCCGCTGCCTTCGACCGCCTTCGTCGCGGCGGCAAACTGGCTCAGGGCGCCCAGGACGGAGCCAAAGCTCCTGGTCAGAGTGTCGGCGAGGTTGGGCGGCATCTCGGGCTTGCCGGGACTCATCGAATGCCAGAACAGCGTGTGCAGGACGTGGCTGCTGCCGTTTAACGCCAACTGGTCACAGAGGCTCTGGATTGCACCGTAGTCGTTCACCTTGCGGGCCGCCTCCAGTTTTTTGAGGGCCTCATTAAGTCCGGTCACGGCGGGTGCATGGTGTTTTGTGTAGTGGAGCCTCACCGTCTTCTCATCGTACAGGGGTTCCAGGGCATTGTAGTCATAGGGGAGCGGGGGCAGGCGGTACTCGCCCTTTTCGTACGCCCCCTCGAAAGCCACCGGCGTCAGAGCGGTGGCGGCGCCCTGTTGTTCGAAGAAGCCGGGAGTCACGGTCCGGACGCCGGGGGACGCCGTCGATCCGAACGGGAGCATCTTCCAGAGCGATGGACTCATCTTTGTACCTTCTGCCTTTCCCCTTGGTTGTACTTTCGTGGCTCTTACCTCTGGCGCGTGGATCCCGCCGGCATCCCGCCGGTGTCCATGCTACGATAGGAGGCAATCCTCCGGGGAGCAATGAGGCAACCGCCTATATCGGTTGGGAACAATGCTTACCATCCGGGGTTCATAGGTGACGTACAGTACCCAGAGGGGGAAATGTTGGTGAGCGGCTCAGGGCGATCGGGGCTCTGTCGCCGCAGGAAATTCTATTTGTACGGCACCGATCTCTATTTGAGAAAGGGGGCGCGCTATGCGAGTCAGCGAGATTATGACAACGGATTTCCATATGATCGATTCGACCAATTCCCTGAGGCAGGCGGCCGAGAAGATGAAGTCGCTCAACGTGGGTTTCCTGCCGGTAAGGGAAGGCACGCGGCTCATCGGGCTGATCACCGATCGGGATATCGTGATTCGCGGCTTGGCTGCGGGCATGAACCCGGGGTCCGCGCAGGTGAAGGACATCATCAGCTCCGAGATTCTTTATTGCTATGACGACGACAGTATCGAGGAGGCCGCCCGGTTGATGGAGGACAATCAAATCCGGCGGTTGATCGTCGTGAATCACGACCAAGTCCCGGTGGGGATCGTCTCCCTGGGCGATATTGCCGTTCGCGCGGGACAGGAGAATCTCAGCCGCGAGATCCTGGAGCGGGTCAGCGAGCCGGCCGCACCGGCCCTCTGACACGTCCCGGCGGCGTAGACGTAGACGTCCGGTGGAGGCGGGAATTTGGACGATGTGAATTTGACGAAGATCCGAGACTATTACGCGGCGCCCGAGGTCCGGGCGTGGATCATTGAGTTTTTGGGAGGCCATCGTCTCGAAGAGGCTTCCTGTCGTTACATCGGGCGCGCCTTCGATATGATCAAGCCGGGGATCAGTTTGCGGAGACCGGAGGAATTGGATTTCTTCCTGCAGAATCAGTGGGATGTGGCGCGGTCGCTCTGGGACAGGAAGTGGCTCTTTGCTGACGTGGATATCGAGTACCTTAATTTCGATTTCCTGGCAGAGCCCTTTTTGGATTATGAGCGTTGTTTCCGGCTTCAGGAGCCGGTGGTGCACGCCATTGGGCGTGTGTTTACGGAGGCCGGTATCCGACCTTTGCATACCATCACCGGGCGCGGTCATCATTTCGCCTGGAATATCGATCCGACCAGCCCGGCTTTCCGGCGTCTGGCGCGGCTCGGTCGCGTATCGCCCGGCCTGGAGCGGACGTACGCCGCGCCTCATCCGCCGGAGGGTCAGCCGGTCGACCTGGAATTCGGACGGGCGTTCGCTGGACTGGCGCTGGTGATGGAGTACCTGGCGCATCGGATCATGGCGAAGGCGCAGCCGCTGTGTCCCATCCCGATTCTGCCTAAGGCCGTCGATATGGGGCCGCAGGAACGCGGCCGGGAGATTATCGTGCTGGACATCAGCGAGTATGGGGATCCCTTGCATACCCGGGCGGTGCGCGCGCCTTTCAGCGTCTATCTCAAGCCGTGGCTGCACCCGGAAATGCTTACGCCCGAGATCGAAAATCGGATCCCGGTAATGGTCATGGTTCCGACACAGGGGTGGAGGACGGACCGGGTCATTCCTATCATGCGTGACCTGGGCCAGGCGGCAGTTTGGGCTGCGCAAGTCAGTTGCCGGATCCCTGAGGGCTCAGACGGCACGGAGCAGTTGATCGAGCGGTATCTGGATTCCCAGGTTCGACGTTTTCATGACGAGTACTACGCGGTAGAGCCGGACCCGCCGCAGCGGTGGCCTGCCACCTATGACCGGCTGTCTCCGGGCGGGTTGCCTGGGATGGCCCGATATGCCTTGGAGCATCCCAACGATACCTTGCTCCGACCCGACTTCGTCCGGCAACTGATGGGTGCTCTATTGGACCGGGGCTGGCATCCGCGTCATATCGCCGGCCTGCTGCAATCCAAGTACGAGCGGGACTACGGCTGGCTGGATCTGTGGTACGTGTACGATGCGGGAACGCGGGCGGACTTCCACGTGCGGGTGTTGGACGGCATGATCCGAATGGGCCGCGATCCGGCGCTGGCGGATTTCGGATTGCAGATTGCGAATTAACACCACACGCGGTCTTCAATCTGCCATCCGAAGTCCGCAATAGGTAAAGGACATGAGCCATGAGCGATTGGCCGGTAGGGATTTCGACGGGCTGCTTCTACTATATGAACTTCTTCGACTGCCTCGAACCGATCTGCCGGGGCGGCTTCTCGATGGTCGAGATCGCCTCCTCGAAGACGCATTTGGACTATCATGATAGACACGCCATGACCAAGGCGGCTCGGACTCTCGAAGAGCGAGGGATCGAAGCGTACTCCTTCCATGCACCCTTTCGCGAGGATATCGACGTGACGTCCCTGGATGAGGGTGCGCGGGCCTACGCCCGGCGGGAGATTTTCGCGGCCGCCGAGGCGGCAGCCATCCTGGGTGTGCGGTATTTCGTGTTTCATCCCGGCCCGGAGAAGAGCTACCATCCGCCGCCCGAGGAGCGCATCCGCCGCATGAACCACGCCGCCGAGCTGATCAACGAAGTCTGCAGTTACTGTCAGAAGCTGGGGATCGGCATCGTTTTGGAGAACATGCTGCCGCATCTGTTCTTCGGCAATCTGCGGGACATGCTCTGGATCGTTGGGGCAATCGAAAATCCGATGGTCGGCACCTGCTTAGACACGGGCCATGCCTTTATCTCCGGCGACCTCCGGCGGGTCATGTACAAGTTGTCCGGCTATCTTCAGTACATTCATGCGAACGACAACAACGGCAAGGATGACCAGCATCTGTGTCCCGGCCAGGGCCGCATCGACTGGCATAAGCTGCTGCACGAGCTCAACGAAGTGGGCTTCCAGGGGGCGTTCATCCTGGAGTTAATGGGCGACTCGCAGAAGAACCCTTATACGGTCATGGACGAGGCCCGTCAGTCCCGCCGGTTTCTCCGCGGTATCTGCCGGGGATTGACCATCTCCAATCCGCCGGCGGTCGCGAGGGCGGCGCCGGAGCCAATGAAGAAGTAGTCAGTAGTCGGTAATCGGCAAAGACAAGGGCGATCGCTGGGCACAAACGACTACCGACTATAGGGGTACATTACGAAATACCAGGAACTCGTTCAACACGTTGAGGAAACGGCCGAACTGGGCACGCCCCAGGAAGCCGCCGCCGTGATCGAGGCCGTGCTGGGCACGCTGGGCGAACTGCTTTCGCCCTCGGAACGCCGGCACTTGGCCACCCAATTGCCCAAACCGCTCAAGGATCGTGCCCAAAGGTGGGTCGAGCGCCCTCCCCGCGAGATGACACGCCCCCATCGTTTCAGCCTGGAGGAATTCTACCATCGGGTGGCGGCCCGATCCGATGTCCGATATCCCACGGCAGTCAAGTGCAGCCAGGCGGTCATGCGGGCCCTCCAGGAGGCCATCTCGGAGGGAGAGCTGGCGGACCTCTTCCGCGAACTACCCCCGGAGTACGAGGAACTGCGCACCGGGACTCCCCTAAATCCGGCCTCGCCGTCCATTGTGGAATAACCCGGCCCGGCCATCTTCTGGACCTTACAAAAAACTTGACATATTCTCCTGGACAAAGGTTCGCACACGAACTATATTCACTCCCTGTATGAACTGTGAATAGGATGGTGTATGGCTGACGTTGGTGGCGTCGTCGGACAAATCGCTCGAATCAGGGAGAAGGCCAATGCCCTGGTGGAGAAGGAGTTGCGCGAGCGAGGGATCAAGGGGCTTGTCCCGGCCCACGGACCCGTGCTGGCTTTTCTCCTGCAACAGCGCGAGCCCGTTCCGATCCGGGCTGTGGTCGAGAGTGTGCGCAGGGTCAAATCGACGGTGACCGTGACGATTCGTACTCTCGAAAAGCACGGCTATCTGCGCAAGTTCCCCTGCGAAACGGACGCGCGCGTCACCTACGTGGAACTCACCCCTAAGGGTCGCGGGCTCCGGAAGGACTTTGAGGCGATTTCCCACGCGTTGCGGAGCAAGCTCTATGGCGATATGAGCGAAAGGGAACGCGAGCGACTGGTCCAGCAGTTGGACAAGATCGAGGAGAACCTGAACGAGTGATCTTTTTGTGCCGATAGTTCGTATGCGAACCATAAGTCTACTTCACAAAGGAGCAGGACCATGCCGAGTGCATCGAATCCAGTGAATGCCGTGACCGATTTTCTGGTCAAAAGCCAGGTCCAGTATCTGGCCACGATTGGTTTGGACGACAAACCGAAGGTGCGTCCGTTCCAGTTCATGCGGGAAGAAGGGGGAAAACTGTACTTCTGCACCTCCAACCAGAAGCCCGTATTCAAAGAACTCCAGAAGCATCCGTACGTCGAGTTCTGTGCGTCCGGCGCGAACTTCTCCTGGCTGCGTCTGAACGGCAAGGTCGTGTTCTCCAAGGATCTCGGGCTCAAAGCCAGAATCCAAGAGGCCAGTCCCATCGTCACGTCGATCTACAAGACGCCGGATAACCCGGCCTTTGAGATCTTCTATTTGGACGGAGCCGCGGCGACCATTGCCGATTTCAGCGGGAATCCACCACAGACGTTCCACCTGTGATTCAAGGCGCTAATGTTCGTCCAGAGCACACGGGAGGACAGCAATGAAACCCGTAGTTGACTTTCTTAAGAAAAGCCAAACCCAGTACCTGGCCACGATCGGGACAGACGGGAAACCTAAAGTGCGTCCGTTCCAGTTCAAGCTGGAAGATGGCGGGAAGCTGTACTTCAGCACGACCAACGACAAGCAGGTATACAAAGAGATCGTTCAGCACCCCTACGTGGAACTGTGTGCCTGCGGTGAGAATTGGTCCTGGCTCCGATTGAGCGGCAAGGTGGTCTTCTCTCAGGATCGCTCGATCAAAAGCAGGATCATCGAGGAGGCCATTCCTCTGATCAAAGCAGTCTACCAGACACCTGACAATCCGCTCTGGGCGCTCTTCTATCTCGACGAAGCGACTGCCACGATCGCCGATCTCAGTGGGAATCCACCGAGGACGTTCCGACTGTCTTAGGGCGTCAAACAGAATGAGCACAGGGTCCTCCCCTTTGTCACCCCCGCGAAGGTGGGGTCCACGGACGCCGCCTGTGAATGGATTCCCGCTTTCGCAAGAATGACATGAGGAGCGGTGGTCTTGCGCAGGACTGCCATTCTCAGCCACCGGGCCGGAGGAGTGGGAGTATTGCATTTGAGTCCTCTCCTGACTATAAGTGGCAGATTGTGAGTGCATTATGACGTCCAGATACAGGACGAGTCATGACCGATGTGACACGGATTTTGAACTCGATTGAACAGGGAGATGCCGAAGCCCTCAATGCCTTGCTTCCGGCGGTGTACGAAGAACTCCGTCAGATGGCCGATCGCAAGCTCTCGAACGAAGGCCCCGGACATACACTCCAGGCGACGGCGCTGGTTCATGAGGCCTACCTCCGTCTTGTCGGTTCGGACGGCAACCGCTGGCCCAGCCGTACCTACTTTTTCGGTGCGGCAGCAGAGGCCATGCGTCGCATTCTGGTTGAACACGCTCGAAAGAAGGGCAGCAAGAAACGTGGTGGAGACCGCCATCGCGTCGATTTCATGGGTGCAGATGTGATGGCGGAGGAGTCCCCGGACGACCTGATTGCCATGGACGAAGCCCTCGCCAAGTTCTCCCAGACCGATCCCGTCAAGGCCGAGTTGGTCAAACTACGTTTCTTTGCCGGTCTGAGCTTTGAGCAGGCCGCCGGACTCCTGGATATTTCCCCTGCCACAGCGAGACGGCACTGGAACTACGCACGGGCTTGGCTTTATGGCAGAATCTGCTCCCCGGATTGATCCCGCAAGTTTTTTTCATTTTTCCTGTAGAATCGTGATTGAACTCACCGCCAATCTGCGCAGGTCTTGTAGAGTTCGGAGTTCCGCCTTTAGGCGGGTCTGAGAGTCTTCCGGCTCAGTCGGCTCCGCAGTCGGTAACCGTGGAAGGAAAAGGAAGGCCGGACTGTTTGGCCCGCCTGAAGGCGGAACTCCAAACCTAAGAACAGGTAAGAGTCTTCAGCTATGGCATCAGAACAAAACCCAGAAGAGCTGTTCCACCGGGCCTTGGAGTTGAAGGACCCCGGGCAGCGGGCTGCCTATTTGGAGGAAGCCTGTGCCGGCCATGAAGAACTGCGAGCCCAAGTCGACGCTTTGCTCAGGTGGGATAGTGAGGCCGGCGGGTTCATGGACGTACCGGACAGAGACCCCAATGCCACCCGAGATGCTCCCCCCATCCCGGACATGACAGGTACGGAGATTGGTCGCTACAAGCTCCTGGAGAAGGTCGGCGAAGGAGGTATGGCGACCGTCTACATGGCCGAACAGAGGCACCCTATCTGCCGCCGTGTGGCCTTGAAGATCATCAAGCTGGGAATGGATACCAAGCAAGTGATCGCCCGCTTTGAGGCAGAACGCCAGGCTCTGGCCATGATGGACCACCCCAATATTGCCACGGTATTAGACGCGGGGACGACCGAGACGGGACGGCCTTACTTCGTGATGGAGCTTGTCCGAGGGCTGCCGATCACTAAGTTCTGCGATACCAACAACTTAACGACGCGGGAGCGTCTGGAGTTGTTCGTGTCCGTCTGCCGTGCCGTCCAGCATGCCCATCAACGCGGGATCATTCATCGGGATATCAAGCCCTCCAATATCTTGGTCACCCTGCACGATGGCAAGCCGGTCCCCAAGGTGATTGACTTCGGCATCGCCAAGGCCCTGAACCAGCGATTGACCGAGAAGACCATCTTCACTCGGTATTCGCAGATGATCGGCACACCGGAGTACATGAGCCCTGAGCAGGCCGAAATGAGCGGGCTGGATGTCGATACGAGAACCGATGTCTTCTCGTTAGGCGTACTCCTCTACGAACTACTCACGGGTAGAACGCCATTCGATTCGGAGTACCTGCTGAGCAAGGGCTATGGAGAGATGCAACGGATCATACGGGAGGAGGAACCGACGCGCCCCTCCACCAAGGTCAGCACTCTGGGAGAAGCTCTCACCGATGTCGCCCAGCACCGCAGGGTGGCACCGGAAGCCTTGAGGAAGCTGATGCGCGGCGATCTGGACTGGATCGTGATGAAGACGCTGGAGAAAGACAGGACGCGTCGCTACGAGACGGTGCACTCCCTGGCCGAAGATATCGAACGGCATCTGCGGAACGAACCGATAACGGCATCCTCACCCGGCACGATCTACCGCCTGCAGAAGTTCCTGCGGAGGAATCGCACGAAGGTCGTAACGTGGTCGGCCGTCGCGGTGATTGTCGTCGGGCTGCTGCTTGTCCCTGGTGCTTACCTACGCTTCCGGACCGAGCGAATCCGGAGCGACCACCTCCGGACCATCGCTTCGGTCGAGGATCTGGTCACCAGCGGCGACTATGAGCGGGCCCTGGCCGAAGTCCAACCTGTTCTTTCCAGCCGGTTCGTCGGCCCGGCAGCCGGGCTGCTGAATGCGCGCATCCTGCTGGAGCTGCAGAATCCCGACGCCAGTGTCGAACAGTTGTACAGGTTGCTGAACGAACGGTCCGAAATCGCCGCCAACGCTCATTTTCTCCTCGCGCGGATCTATCTGGATTCCTCTGCCCGCGATCCGCACATGAAGGAGAAAGCGGAGGTTCACCTGCAGCATGGGGAACAACTGCTGCCGAGAACGGCGGAGGCCTATTGGCTGCGTGCCGTCGTAGCCCAGACGGTGGAGGGGACTCTCAAATGGCTGGAAGAGGCCCTGCAACTGGATCCGGCGCATTACGATGCCCATCGGGCCCGTGCCCTGACATGTTTCGCACTCGGTGAATACCGCGACATGGAAACAGAGGCATCCGTAATGATCGGCAGTCAGCCGAAGAATCCGGCGGGTAATTCGCTGCGTGCCATGGCGCGGCGCGAACTGGCACTGGCCCAAAACGACAGCAGATTGCTCAACGAGGCCGTTGCAGACCATAACCGCGCGATAGCTCTGACGTCGCCGCGTGACAGCCGCCTGGCGGATCTCTGTAATCAGCGTCACCAGACTCTCATGCGGCTGGCGAAATACGACGATGCTCTCGCGGACATTCAAACCTGTTTGCAGATGCAGCCCCGCGACCCGGCCTACCATTTTGACCTATTCTGTGTGTTGCTGGCGCTGGGTCATTACGAGAAGGCCCAGGCGGAATATGACAGTATTCTCAGTTCCGGTCTAATGCACCAGATGCAGTTTGACTGTTTGGCCGCCAAATACGTGTCCGACAGTCTGTGGTCGAGAGGGTCGTGGTACCCTCAGGACAAACCGCCGGTGGGGACGGCCTTCGAGAGCCTGCACGCGGCGGCCAGGCAATACCATCAGCTTGCCGAGCGAGCCAGGCGTGTCGTGGCTGAGGGTTTCCATCCGAGCTTCTCCCCAGACGGCGCCCAGTTGGCCTACAGCCGAGGCGTGCTTGGCGCCAGCGGCATTGAGATTCTTCATCTCGGCACGGGCAAGACCCGGCTGTTGACCGTGCCCGGCAAAGACCCCGCGTGGTCTCCCGACGGACAGCATATTCTGTACGTTCGTGACCGGCAGTTCTTGTCCATGCAGGACTTGACCTTGCCGGGTGAGGGGAGGCATCAGTCGTGGAAACAGGAGGAAATCTGGATCATCAGAGCCGACGGTACGGAGCGTCCAAGGTTTCTGGCCAAGGGGGGCTGGCCGAACTGGTCCGGCGATTCCAAGAGGCTTTACTACCACAGCCGTCTGGACAATGTGGTGTACTCCATGTCGACGGATCCAAACAACGCGAATCCGAAAAAAGTGTTCGCATGCGAAACCCAGTTTCCCGTAGTGTCACCGGATGAGAAATTCGTCGCCTTCATCGAAAAGAAGACCGGCGATTTTAAGATTGTGGATCTGGCTGATGGGTCGGTGGCAGCATCCTGGTCGGGGGTTGGTGGAGACGCGCTGTCTTTCCTCTGCTGGTCGGCGGATGCGAAGCGGCTGGCTATCGGACGTTATTGGCAAGGAGGGCTCTGGATCTACGACACGGACACAAAACAGGCGACCCGGGTATTCGACGGTTCTTTTGCCTGGTGCGGTTGGTCGGCTCCCGAGATGAGCCACATGGTCATCGAGCGCGCCTTTGGGGGGTGGCATCACGAGATTTGGATCGCCGATGTGGTCAAAGACGGCGTCCCGATGGTTACCCGGAAGGACTCAGACGCCCAGAAATAGGGACAGCCGTATGAGAAAGGAAGATGAAATGAAAGCGAAAGCAGTGTTGACAGCGGTTGTTGTGATGGTGGTGGCTTGCAGCAGTCTGGCTGCCGACTGGCCGCAGTATCTTGGACCGGCCAGAAACTCAACGTCGTCGGAAAAAGGGCTCTTGCGCTCTTGGCCTGAGAAGGGGCCGGAGGTGCTATGGACTGTTGCGGTTGGCATAGGCTATGGTGGACCTGTCGTCAAGGACGGCAAGGTGTACTTGCTCGACAGGGATGATAAGGTAGGTGATGAACTGCGGTGCTTAGACCTCTCCAATGGCAAGGAACTCTGGAATTTCGCCTATGATGCTCCCGGACGTGTCATGTTTCCCGGTTCGCGCAGCGTACCCATCGTGGACGGCGATCATGTCTATTCGTGTGGTCCCTATGGCGATCTCTATTGCATCGACATAAACACGCACAAACCGGTCTGGAATAAGAACGTGTGGACGGATTTCGGCGGACGACCCGCAAGCGGCTCATCGGGGGGATTTGGATCACGCGGACCCGGTAGTTTTCCGATCTGGGCCATTACGCAGTGTCCTTTGGTTTACGGCGATTTGCTGATTTTGGCTTCGCAGGCGCCGCAGGCCGGTGTGGTGGCTTACGAGAAGCGTACTGGCAGTCTCAAATGGAAGACAGCCAATCTCGGCAATGAATCATATGCCAGTCCTTCAGTTGTGAGAATAGACGGAGAAGACCATGTAGTAATGGTTATTTCATCTACTAATCCCTTTGGACATGGGGAAGTACCAAAAACAATGGGCAAAATTGTCGGAATCAGACCACTTACCGGGGAAATATTGTGGGAATATGCTAACTGGGAGAATCATATCCAGGTGGCAAGCGCCCTTGATGCCGGTGA
>CAYHAJ010000150.1:0-3776 GCA_964354535.1 uncultured Pirellulales bacterium | reverse complement strand
ACAGGAATTTCCTCGCCGTTCTTGGACTTCACTTTCAGTGAGGTCTACGGTTCGCTCCCTCGGGTACGAATTCGTGGCTGTTCTCCGAGGAAAACCGCACATCGGTAAGAATTTCCCGCGTGCGTTATGCAATCAAAGGGTAAACACATCCTTCCGCAGTTTTGCCAGTGCAAGCCAGTATTTCACCCACGACACATCTCGTCCCTTCTTGTCCAAGATTCTGAGATGTTGCAGTGTTTCTGAGGAGAAGACACCCGCCCCGCCGGGTGGTGAGGACTCGAATGTCATCTGTAGTGGTAGAGCGTAGGCTCCATCCAGTAGACACGGCTGGTTACTTGGAGGTACCTTGAAGTGCCATTCAGGTCTCCTCCCTTGAGCGAATTCCTTGAAGACGACAGTCGTTGGCATCCTCTTGCCCTCCCGTATCTCTTCAGTCCTTGTTCGCTGTCTAGCTGTGCCTTTTGCCCTCCTTGAGATGGCAATCTGTCCTTCTCTATCAGTCTTCTCACTCTTCTTCACAGTCTCCTCTTCGGCAACACACTTGACAGTCTCATCCAAGATGTTCGTGGTTCTACCAAGGAGACGCACTTCACATCCCTCTAGGGCACCCACCACAGATCCAAAAGCCATTCCTATGGTTCCCCATCTTCGCGCGTAATTCTCAAATGCCACGGTCAAAGTGAATGGTTTGGTCCTTGTGAACGACAACGACACGAACTGATTCCTGGAGAGATGTGAGTCCACATGGAGTTCTACGGTACACAGTTCTACTGTGGGCTGCCCCTTCTCAGGGGTCGATACCGATCCGGATCCATTCATTTCCCAACCCGGACGAGCCGGAACCATCCAGGGTAGTTCTGGGGGCTCTGCCCCCAACCCCCCGGGATTTATCGCATTGCAGCTCGACGCTGGTGAAGGGCAGAACTCGGCGGCGGCGTTTGCCGATACCAGTTCCAGCCTGCCCGGAGGATAGGGCAACGCGGGGACGCGACCCGAGCGCCGGAGCAGGGCTCGAGGCTGGTGGGACGGCAGGACCATGCTCCTGCCGTCCCGCCGCTGGGCTCAGGCCGCCGAACGGACGGCAGGCCAGCCCAATAAGGCGGAAGTCCCCCGAGAGACTGGACCATGGTACTGTTCACCGAACGGCACGCCGACAAAATCGCTGGAACGCTCTCTTGCTACGATCGTCTGATCCTGATGGGCACCCTCCCCAGCATTTGTTATGCCGAGGGAATGACCCGGTACTTGCACGCCCACCAGATCCGTATCTTCGACTTCCCCGAGTGGGCCACGCCCCTGCGCGAAGAGATCCGGCAGAACGCCGAACGTCTGGCGGCCGAAGCGGGCCTCGAGATCGAATTCGTCCGCAAGTTGGAGGACTTTCGTAAAGAACGGCGGATCAAGGACCTCCTCCAGCTCCGCGGCGAGCATCCCGGACTGGTCCACGTCTTCGCGGCCATGGAATCGTGTCGTACCTACAAGCCCTGGCACAACAAGAAGACGCACCAAACGTATGTCAAGCCCGACTCGGGCCGCTGTCTCCACTACTATTTCTACTTCATTGATCCTGAGCTCGGGCTCTGCTATCTGCGGGTTCCCACCTGGGCGCCGTTCCGCCTGCAGTTCTACTTCAATGGCCACGGGATGCTGGCCCAACAGTTGCGTCGGAAAGATATCGGCTTTGCGATGGTGGAAAATGCCTTCGTCCGCGTGGACGACTTTGCGAAGGCCCAAGCCCTGGCCGATCAAATCAACGTCAAGTGGATCCACCGAATCTTCGACCAAGCGGCCCGCCGCTACTGTCCCGTGATCCGTCGCTTTTCCCAAGGCTACCACTGGAGCACCCTGCAGGCGGAATACGCCCTGGACCTCGTCTTTAAGCGACCGGAGGACTTGAAGCCCCTGTACGAGGAACTGGTCCGCACGCTGGCCCATGCCGTCAAGCCCGATCACCTGGCCACATTCCTCGGACGTAAGCTCAACGGCCCCTACGAAGGCGAACTGGGCAGTCGGTTCTCGACCCGGATTGAAGGCACGTGTCTCAAGCACTACATGGGCGACAGCGGTATCAAAATGTACGACAAGTTCGGCGTCATCCTCCGTTTGGAGGGGTTCACCAATGACGTCACCTTTTTCCAACACTACCGCAAGGTAGAACATCGGGACGGGACCTGGGAGATGAAGGAGGCCCCCATGCGGAAGACCATCTATAGTCTCCCCGACTTGGCCGAGACCTTGTCGGCCGCCAATCGTCGGTACCTGGAGTTCCTCTCGGCCGTCCAAGATCCGACCAACGGGATCCGGGAGGTCCAGCAGGTGAGCCGGCGCGTCCAGGAGAACGACCGCAGCTACAAGGGCTTCAACCTGTTTGACGAGGTGGATCTGAAGCTCTTCCGCGTCCTCAGCCGGGGCGAGTTCAACCTGAGGGGCTTGCGGAACGGCGATCTGTGTCGGCATCTGCCCGCCACGAGTCCGGGACAGGTCTCGCATCTCCTGAGACGATTGCGGAACCATGGGATTCTCAAGAAGGCCCAGAAGTGCTACCGGTACTACGTGACCGCGCTCGGAAAGCGAATCATCGCCTCCGCGTTCAAGCTCCGGGAGATGTTCCTCATCCCTTCTTTACGCGGCATCCTGCCGCAGCCATAAGAACTCTTGAGCTTTTTACACAAGAGTCCACCGCTAAGTGACTAATCCCTCGCACCGTTTTCAGGCCATGGATTGGCGGTTACAGTCTAATGAGTTTTGACGAACAAATTCGGTAATCAATGCTTGGGAATGGCTTTGGCGAGTTGCCCTTCGCCCGACAGGCCCACGTACCGCAACAAGGCACGTGACCCTTGCGCAAACTGATCGAGGAAGCCGTTGACCCGCTGGCGCAACCCCTTGGCGTCACTCGCCAAGCGGTGCAACTTGAGGATGTCCTGCCGCAACCAACGCAACAGTTTCTCAATCGGATTGAGCCACGGCGCGTGCGTCGGCAGCCAGACCGGCTTGATCTGCGGATACGCCTGGATCGCCTCCAGCACGTCCGGAGGCGTATGGATCGACCAGTTGCCCTGCACCACATAGATCTTCTGGGCCCCGGGATAGGTTTGCACCAGCCGCCGGTACAAGGCAATCACTTTCTCGCGTCCGACCACATCGCCATCGAGGTAAGTGACCTGACCGGTCAGGGCGTTCAGCGCCCCGGCGATCCGCCACTGGCCTGGGGGCGACTTCTGCCGGTCGGCCCGCGGCGGTTGGGCCGGGGCGGCGGCGCACCAGTCGGCGACCGCCTCGGGCCAGACGCTGTAGCCCATCTCGTCCCAAAACACCAACACCACGTGCTGGGGGTCTCGGGCGGCTTGGCCTAAGCACCGCTTCACACGGCGTAGCTTCTTCTCGTACTGCGGGTCGGGACTGTACTGCTGCACAACGGCGGAGCGGAGCCGCACCCCCACCCGTTCGTGCAGCCAACGCCACACCCCGCTGAGGGTGTACTCGTGCAGCGCGGCAAAGGTCGCGCGGATCGCCCGCAGGGTCCAGCGGCTGGGTGGTGCCCCTGCCGTCGGCGCGCCCGTTTCGGGCTGGGCCTCGGGGCCGGGTCCCTGTTGCAGTCGCTGCACCACGACCTCACGCTCGGCGAAAGGGCCGGCGGCGATTGCCGCCTTGCCGCCCGTTCTGTAACCCTTCCCGTCCGCCTTCTTCATACCGATCCAGCCATCCGTACACCGTATCCGGATCCCGAGGTTTCAAGAGCCCGCCTTGGGCGACCGCATGGGCCGATTGGCCGG
>CAYHAJ010000149.1:0-17480 GCA_964354535.1 uncultured Pirellulales bacterium | reverse complement strand
AGCCGCCGCATCGTGCAATACGCCTTCGACTACGCGCGCCGCTGCCGCCGCCGCAAAGTCACCGCCGTCCACAAGGCCAACATCATGAAGCACACCGACGGCCTCTTCCTCGAGACCGCCCGCAGAGTGGCCGAGGAGAATGGCGTCAGGGTCGTTCGCCAAGCCGACGGCCAGGTGACCTACGAGGGCGGCGAGATCGAGTTCGACGACCGTATCGTGGACAACATGGCCATGCAACTCGTGCAGAAGCCCGAGCTGTACGACGTGCTCGTGCTGCCGAACCTCTATGGCGACATCATCAGCGACCTGTGCGCCGGATTGGTCGGCGGCTTGGGCGTGGCGCCGGGCGCGAACATCGGCGAGAAAGGGGCCACCTTCGAGGCCACACACGGCAGTGCCCCGAAGTACAAGGGCCTCAACAAGGTCAACCCGACCGCCCTGATCCTCAGCGGCGTGTTGATGCTCCGGCACCTGGGCAAGACGAGCGAGGCGGACCGGCTGGAAAACGCGGTTGCGGCGGTGATTGCCGCGGGCAAGAAGGTCACCTACGACCTGAAGGAAAACCGCGACGATCCGACCGCCGTGGGAACCCGGGAGATGGCGGATGCGATCATTGAACGCTTATGAACGTAGTCAGTAGCCGGTGAGCCGTCGGCAACGAAGACCCGACTACCGCCTACTGACTACCGACTACCAACGAAGGGGGTCAGGATGGCCAAGAAAGTGCTCGTTCCTATCGCCGATGGTTCAGAGGAGATCGAGGCGGTCTGCATCGTTGACACGCTGCGACGGGCCGGCGCGGAGGTTACGGTCGCCTCTGTCGACAAGCTTCCAGTGACCGCCAGCCGGGGCGTGAAGCTGGTCGCGGATGCCTTGATCGCCCCTTGCGCGAGCCAAACTTATGACTGCATCGCCCTGCCCGGCGGGATGCCGGGGGCGGAGCATCTGCGGGATTCCACCGCGCTGATCGGGATGCTCCGACAGCAGAAACAGGCGGGCCGGCTCTACGCCGCCATCTGTGCCGCGCCGGCGGTGGTCCTGCAACCTCATGGGCTCCTGGAAAACGTCAAGGCAACGTGTTTTCCCGCCCTGCGCGGCGCGCTGGACCCCGCCTACGCCGCCGCGGAGCGGGTCGTGGTCGACGGCAACTGCGTTACCAGCCAAGGCCCGGCCACGGCCATCGAGTTCGCCCTGAAGCTGGTCGAGTTGCTCTTCGGCTTCGCGAAGGCCAAAGAAGTCGGCGCCGCCATGCTGGTGGACAGTTGACCGTTCGCAGTTCTCAGCCGATTGTCCACCGGGAACTGACGACTGAGAACTGTCAACTTGGGAGAGGCTCGTTTGAACCAAACCACCTATCGCAGGATCATTTCGGGACGAGCGCCGGGCTTGCTCGGGGTGCCCGTCCGCCTGGCCCTGACGGTGCTCTCCTGGCCCTACGCGGCGGTCGTCCGCGTACGGAATCACCTGTATGACAGCGGCCGGCTGAAGGTGCACCGGGTCGGCGTTCCCGTGATCTGTGCGGGCAATCTGACGACGGGCGGCACGGGCAAGACACCTTTGGTCCTCTGGCTGTGCCGGTACCTGCGGGAAAGACAGATCCGCTGCGCGATTCTCACGCGGGGGTATCGAACGCGAAAGGGCCACCTGTCCGACGAGCCTGCCCTGCTGGCGGCGCAGGGCCCGGGCGCCGCCGTGATCGTCAATCCGGACCGGCTGGCCGGCGCCGCCGAGGCGATCTGGCATCGCGGGGCACAGGCCGTGGTGATGGACGATGGCTTTCAGCACCGCCGTCTGGCCCGGGACTTGGACCTCGTCGCCATCGATGCGACACGGCCGTTCGGCTACGGCAAAGTTCTGCCGGCGGGGTTGCTGCGGGAACCGATTACGGGCCTGCGCCGAGCTCACGCGGTCGTGCTGACCCGCTGCGACCAGGTGCCGCCACGGACTCTGACGCAGATCGAAGACGACATTCTCCGGATCAACCCCGATCTGGTCCTCGCGCGGTCCGTCCACGCGCCCGTCGGGATCAGGGCCCGGGACGGCAGCGAGATCCGCCTCGACGCGCTGTGCGACCTGCGGGTGTTCGCCTTCTGCGGCATCGGAAATCCGCGGGCCTTCTTCCACACGGTAAAGCAGTTGGGAGGCGTGCTGGTGGGATCGAGAGCCTACGACGATCATTATCGCTATCGAGCCGCGGACCTCGAACGAGTCCATCGAGAGGCCGTGACCGAGGGCGCAGCACTCCTCCTGACCACACAGAAAGATTGGACAAAGATCTCGCGATTGTCGTTTCCTCAGGGGAGCTGTCCACTGGCTTACCTGGCGGTGGAATTACGGATCGTCGCCGGGGCGCAGGAGCTCACAAGCTTGCTCGATCGCGCGCTCGGCGGTAGAATACCCACTCCATAGGAACCGTATGTACGAACAGCTACTGCAAACCATCGGAAATCTTGGCACACCGAGGATCCTCATCGCCGGGGACTACATGCTCGATGTCTACGTCTACGGCGACGCCACGAGGATCAGCCCTGAAGCCCCGGTCCCCATTCTGCGGGTCACGCAGACGGAATCGCGCTGCGGCGGGGCCGGCTCGGTGGCGGCCGATCTGGCGGCGCTGGGCGCCACACCCGTCTGTATCGGCGTCGTGGGCGAGGATGCCCATGGCGACCTTCTGAAAGAGCGATTGGCCGCCGCAGGGGCGGACGTCGCGGGCCTCTACGGAGTGGCGGATCGCCCCACCACGACGAAACAGCGACTGATCGGGCTGGCCCAGCACCGCCACAAGCAACAACTGATGCGAATCGACCAGGAGAGCACCGAGGCATTGACCGATTCGGTGCGCAGCAGGCTCCTGCAGGAGTACCGCGCGGCCCTGGGGCAGGTGGACCTCGTCTGTCTGCAGGACTACCACAAAGGGGTGCTGGCCGACGATCTGTGCCGGGAGATGATCCGGCTGGGGATCGAAGCCGGACGGAAGGTCCTCGTCGATCCCGTGCTCAGCCGCGACTACACCAAGTATGCCGGCGCCACCCTGCTGACGCCCAACCGCTTCGAGGCCGCCATGGCCGTCGGCTTCGACGTGCAAGACGCAACGGATGCGGCCAAGGCCGCACGCGTCCTGCGGGAGACTCTCCAGCTCGAGGCCGTGGTCGTCACCCTGGACCGGGAGGGCCTGTATCTGGGCACGGAGAACGCCTGCCAATTGATCTCCGCCAAGCCGCGTAATGTCTACGACGTGACCGGAGCGGGTGACGTGGTGCTGGCGACTCTGGCCGTCAGTTTGGCTGCCGACAGCGACTATCTGACGGCTGCGCACTTGGCCAACCTTGCCGGCGGGATCGAAGTGGAGAAATTCGGGGCGGCGACCGTGAGCGTGTCCGAGATGGTCCACGAAATCGCCGACCAGTTCGGGACCCGCAGCACGAAGCTGCGCCCCCTCGACTCCCTGCTGGAAGAAATCAGTTGGCGGCGCAGCCGGGGGCAGACCATCGTTTTCACGAACGGCTGCTTCGACGTCATCCACCGCGGGCATATCGACTATCTGCGGTTCTGCCGGGCCCAGGGCGATGTGGTCGTGGTCGGTTTGAACAGCGATAGTTCCGTGCGGGCTCTCAAAGGACCCCAGCGACCGATCAACAACCAATATGACCGTGCGGCCGTGCTTTCGGGGCTGGAGACCGTGGACTTCATCACGATCTTCGAGGACCCCAGCGTGTTGAATCTGGTCAAGCAGGTCAAGCCCGACGTGATCGTCAAGGGCGGCGACTGGGGCAATAAAGAAGGCGTGGTCGGCTGGGATTTTGTCGAGTCGTACGGCGGCAAGGTGGTGCTCGCCCCCCTGGTGCAGGGCAAGAGCTCCACCGCCACGATCGAGAAAATGAAAGCGGTGCAAGCAGACGCGAAAGGAGGCTGAGCCGCCCAGGAGCGGAAATTCCAAGTTCCAAATCTCAAACAAATTCAAATGACCAAAACTCCAAATCCAAAACAGGCGTGGCGCGGTACGGCATTTTGGTCATTGGTGCTTGGAATTTAGGATTTGTTAGAAAATGGATCACCAGATTATCCAAGACGCAATTGAGACCCACCGCCAGATGCTGGCGGCGTTCGAGGCAGCCGCTATTGAGACGGTCGTCGCAGCGGCGGAGATGATCGTGCAGTCGCTTCAGGCCGGCGGCACGCTGTACCTGTGCGGCAATGGCGGCTCGGCCGCCGACGCGCAACACATCGCCGGCGAGTTCGTCGGACGTTTCCGCGCGGAGCGCCGGGCCTTGCCTGCTGTGGCGCTGTCCACCGACACCTCCGTCCTCACGTGCATCGGCAATGATTATAGTTACGAGCGGGTTTTCGCCCGCCAGGTGGAAGCCCTCGTCCGGCCGGGGGACATCCTCTGGGCGTTCTCCACGAGCGGGACTTCGCCCAACGTGTGCCAGGCAGCGGACGCCGCCCGGCGCAAGGGTGCGCGGGTGATTGCCTTTACCGGTCGGGCGAACAGCCCGTTGGAGGCCGCCGCCGATTTGTGCTTCTGTGCGGAGGCTTCCCTGACGGCCCGCAGCCAGGAGCTTCACCAGTTGGCATATCATATCATTTGTGATCTCGTGGAACGGAGTTTCCGCGAGTAGAGCAACGGAACAGGTGGCGAAGATGTCGAACATCGCGGTGTTCTTCGATCGAGATGGAACGCTGATCCATGACCCGGGTTATCTCAACCACCCCGACCAGGTGCAGATCCTCGAAGGCGTGGCGGAAGCCCTGAAGGAGTTCCAGCTTCTGGGCTTCAAGACCGTCGTGGCCTCGAACCAGTCGGGCGTCGCGCGGGGCCTTGTCACGGTCGAGATGCTCGAGCGGATCCACGACCGGCTGCGCGAGCTGCTGGCCGCCAAAGGGGCGACCCTGGACGCGATCTACTACTGCCCCTACCACCCGGAGGGCACGGTCCCGGAGTACTGCCAGGACAGCGATTGGCAGAAACCGAAGCCGGGCATGCTCCTGGCGGCAGCCCAGGAGATGGACATCGATTTGTCGCAGTCCTGGATGATCGGGGACAGTGATCGCGACGTCGAGGCCGGTCGCAGCGCGGGGTGCAAGACCATCCTGATCGGCTCCAAGCCGCCGGGCTCGGCTTCCTCGCAAAAGAGTAAGGCCGACTATGTCGCTGTCAATTTGAGAGAGGCCGTGAATATCGTCAAGCGATATCGTCGCGGCGCTCCGGCGGATCGGCGCGTCGCGCCCGCGCCGGAAACGGCCAAGGAGCCCGATCTGGCCGCTCCGTCCGCCCAGATCCTGTCCATGGTCCAGGAGCACACGGTCGACGAGCCCCACGAGCAGGTGCCGGTGCTCTCCGTCGCGCCCCCGGCTGCCCCGAGCGAAACCGACCAGATCCTCAAGAGCATCCTCGAACAACTACGGCGTATGCAGAAGAACGAGATGTTCGGCGAGTTCTCGCTGATGCGGCTGTTGGCAGGCGTCGTGCAGGTTTTCGTTCCTTTCTGCCTGCTTCTGGCCCTATGGTTCCTGATGGGATCCGAGCGGCAGGACAACCGCGTCTTCCTGGCGCTCAGTTTCGCGGCGGTCCTGCAGTTGATGGCTTTGACGTTCTATATCATGCACGGACGCCGGTAGGATGACTTCGAAACTCGCCGATGTTGAGACGCTGGCGGTTCGCTGCCCAAACTGGGTGGGGGACATTGTCATGGCCACGCCGGTGTTCGACTGTTTGCGGCAGAACTTGCCCCGGACGCGCATCGTTGGCATGCTCAAGAAGAGTGCCTGGGGCATCGTCAAAGACGGCCCGTGGTTCGATGCTTTGGTGGATGCCGACGACAAGACGTGGACCGGTTTTCGGCAGATGCGCGGCCAGCTCCGACCTCTGGCGCCGGAGGCGGCGATTCTGTTGACGAACTCCGTGCGCTCCGCGCTGTCCATACGGCTGTGCGGCATCCGGCGCGTCTACGGCTACCGGCGTCAGGGACGCGGCGTGCTCCTGGCCGGCGGTCCGACGGCCTCCCGGAACGGCACGATCGCACCGATCCCCATGGGCCAGTACTACCTCGAGATTTGCCGCTGGCTGGGACTGGACGTGCCCCCGCAGCCCAAACCTACGTTGTACATCGGCGCGGAGCTCCGCCGGCGCGGCGATTCCCTGCTGGCGCAGTACGGCATCGAGGCAGGAGATTTTGTCGTCGGGCTGACCCCCGGCGCGAGTTTCGGGTCCTCCAAATGCTGGCCCGCAGAATACTTCGCCCGGTTGGCCGAGTTGTGCCAGGAGCATTTCGGGGCCAAGGTGATCCTGTTCTGCGGCCCGGGCGAGGAGGCGATCGCGCAGGCCATTCTGGAGCAGAGCCAGGCCCGAATCCTTGATGCCCGGACCGGGGGAATCGATCTGGAAGTCCTCAAGCCGCTCGTGAAGCGCTGCAATCTGTTCATCACAAACGACACGGGCCCGCGCCACTACGCGGTGGCCTTCGAGGTCCCGATCGTCGTCCTGATGGGATCGACCGATCCGCGCTATACCGAGGCGAACACGGAGCGGACGATCGTGGTGCGAAAAGAGCTGGACTGTGCCCCCTGCCACAAGAAAGTCTGCCCTCGGCAGCACGAGTGCATGACGGGGATTCAACCGACCGAAGTGTTCGCCGCGGCGCAGCGACTTTTGCGCGGGTGCCGATAGCATGCGGCCGGCACGCTGTTTCATCCGCGCGGAGTTCCAGGCGGCCTTGGCCGAACTCGGTTTGACCTCCTGCGACGCGGGGTTCGCGTTCGAAGGAGGCCGGGAGTTGGCGAAGCCAAACATCGGCCGCTTTCGCCGAAGGTTGCAGTTGGAAGTGACGCCCACGGACTCCTCCGGTCCGGTCAGAGTCTTTCTCAAACGCTACGATCGGCCCCCGATCCTGCCCCAGTTACGCAATTGGCTGGTACACCGGCGCCGGACGAGCTTCGCGCGAACGGAGGCAGACACGGCCCAGCACTTGGCGGTGCACGGGGTCAACACCCCGCGGCTCGTCGCCTGGGGCGAGCGATGGGGCGTTCTCTTCGAGCGCGGAAGCTTCGTGATGATGGAAGAGATCAAGGACTCCGAATCTCTCGAACGCCGGCTGCCCCCCTGCCTTGAGAGCGACGCGACCAGAGCCGAATTGCCGGCACGCCGCGACTTCCTCCGTCGGCTTGCCCTGTTCATCCGGCGGTTTCACGAGACGGGATTTCGACATCGCGATCTCTATCTATGCCACATCTTCTATTCCCGCGCCGGCCAATTCAGCCTGATCGATTTGGCGCGAGCTTCGCGGCCGATCCTGCGACGCCGGTTCCAGGTGAAGGACATCGCCCAACTGCACTATTCCGCCCCCGCGGCCTATTTCTCCCGAGCGGACCGCCTGCGCTTCTACCTGGCTTACGCGGACCGGCGCCGACTGCGGGCCCGGGACAAGGTTTTCCTGGGCCGGGTCATACGAAAAGCTGCTAAAATGGCGCGGCACAGCGCCAAACATGGCATCCGGATTCCTTTTCTCGAACGCTGAATGGTCCAGAAGGTCGCCATTATCGTCGAACGCGCCAAGATCGCCCGGGGCGGAGCCGAACGCTCCATGTCCGAAGTGGCCCAGGCGTTGTCGGCTCTCGGCGTGCAGGTCGATCTGCTCGCCGCGAAAGGTGAGACTACCGACGGGAACGTCCGCCTCTTATGCCAGGATGTCCCGGGCCAACGGGTCCACCTTTCCGTCTTCGGCCGGGCCTTGCGGCGCTACCTGGCCCGGACCGACTACGACATCGTCCACAGCGTTCTGCCTTTCGATTTTGCCGACCTCTATCAGCCGCGCGGGGGCACGTGCGCCGAGCTCATCCTTCGCAACGCAGCCACCTATGCGCATCCGGCCCTGCGCCTGTACAAACGCTGGACGGCGTTCACCAACCATCGGCGCGCCGGCCTTCTCCGTGCGGAGCGTCGGTTGTGCCGGGGCTCGGAAGGCCCCGTGGTGGCGGCCCTGTCGCAATACGTTGCCCGTCAGTTGCGGGAGCATTATGCCACCGATCCGAAGCGCATCGTTCTGACCCTCAATGGCGTCAAAACGGACCGACCGGTGGATACCGCCCGGGCCGACAAGCTGCGCGGGCAGATCTTCTCCGCGCTGGATGTCACCAAGGACGACCGCCCCGTGCTGCACCTGTTCGTGGCCCAGGATTTCCGGCGCAAGGGTCTCGGTCCGCTGATCCACGCGCTGCGCCTGGCAGTCGCCACGCCGACGGAGCGTCCGGCTGGCCTGGTCGTGGCCGGGGCGGACCGCAGCCACGGCTACCGCCGGCTGGCACAGCGACTCGGGATCGAGAAACGGATCGTGTTTCTCGGACCGGTCGAAGAGATCCAGAACCTCCTGTCCATCAGCGACGTGGGAGTCCTGCCCACCTTCTGCGATGCGGCGAGCCGCTCCATCCTGGAAGCCCTGGCGGCCGGCAAGCCGGTCATCACGACGCGTTTCAATGGCGCCACGGATCACTTTGCCGACGGCCGTCATGGCCTGGTCATCGATGCTCCGGAGAAGATCGACGATCTGGCGGCGGCGCTGCGATACTTCTGCGTGACGGCTCATCTCGAGCGGGCCGCACAGGCCATCCGGACCGACCGGCTCGCGGAACGGATTTCCATCCAGAGGGTGGCCCGGGACCTGATCGGCGTGTACAACTCCATTCTGGAAAAGAAGGGCCGTTAATGCGGGACCTCCGATGCACCTGCTGGTGATCACGGACAACCCGGACCGCGCGAGCTTTCGGTGCCGCCTGGGCATCTACCTGGACCCGTTGCGCCGCCGGGGGATCGACTCCACCGTTGTCCGACTGCCCAGGAGTCTCCTGGGACACCGCTCGGTGTTCGCGTTGGCGCAGCGCTCGGACGCAGTCCTGCTCCAGCGGAAGCTGCTGACCGCGTGGGATGGCTTCTGGCTGCACCGCTACAGCAAGAGGGTGATCTACGATTTTGACGACGCGATCATGTACGGCGACGGCAAGCCCGAGCGGGACTCGCGCCTCCGGCTGGGCCGCTTCGGCCGATCCGCCGCCTTGTCCGACCTGGTCATCGCCGGCAATGAATACCTCGCCGAGCACGCGCGTCGGCACAATGCCAACGTTCACGTCGTCCCCACGGGGCTGGATGTCGGGGCGTATCGCGCCAAGGCGCAACCCCCTGACAACGACCTCGTGCGGCTGGTCTGGATCGGCAGCCGCAGCACGCTCCCGTACCTTCGGGAGATCCGCCCCGCCCTGGAGGAGGTCGGCCGGCGTTTTCCGAACGTCGTCCTGCGGCTGATCTGCGACGAGTTCTTCGACCTGGGGTCCCTGCCGGTGGAGAAACGTCCCTGGTCGCAGGACACGGAAGCGGCGCACCTCCGTGCCGGTGACATTGGCCTGGCCCCGCTGCCCGACAATCGCTTCACGCGCGGCAAGTGCGGGTTCAAGATCCTCCAGTACCAGGCCGCCGGACTGCCCGTGGTCGCCTCGCCCGTCGGCGTCAATGCCCAATATGTGCAGGATGGCGCCACGGGATTTCTGGCGTCGGACGCGACGCAGTGGGTGAACAGACTCGGCGTCTTGATCGAGAATCCGGAGTTGCGCGCGTCGCTGGGACGCGCCGGCCGGCGCGCGGTCGAGGCCTTCGATGTCCCTGTCATCGGCGACTCCTTCTGCCGGCTCATCGCCGAATGTCTGCGGTCCTGAGCAGATGACGTGAGTGAACAGGAGAGCGTCGGGTGAGCCGGTTTGCCTCGTGCCCGCGGGGATGTTGGTTGACAACGCGGGGATAGAATGCTAATATCCGCCGCCGTCGAAATGAGGTCGGCTTCACCGCCGCGGCGCTGAGATCCGTTGAGATGATGAACCCTGGATCATCGAGATTTGACGTCCTGTGCCTGGGCCTCCTCATGGGGTTGTGTCTGCTGATCGGAGTCCACCAGGTCCACCAATCCACTCTCATCAATCCGGACGGCGTCGTCTATATCGGCCTGGCCCAGAGACTCCCTGGAGATTACGTGGGTGTCGCCCAAAGGTATCCGGCCGGATACCCCTTTATCCTGTGGGTTGCTCATGCGGCCGCGACCCTCGTGGCGGGGACCGAGTCCTCGATGCTCTGGCTGTATTCGGCCCAAGGCGTCACCCTGAGCTGCCGGATCCTGACGCTGATCCCGTTGTACTTCCTGGGCAAGCTCCTGGTAGGCGCGCGGCACAGCTTCTGGGCCTTGCTGATCCTCATCGCTTTGCCCTACCCGGCCCAATACGGCAGTGATGTCCTGCGAGAGTGGCCGTTTCTGCTGTTTCTGAGCCTGGGATTCTGGTTGCTGTACGGGGGCCTGCGCCGGCGGCACTGGTGGCTGCTCGCGTTCGTGGGACTGGCTGCGGGCCTGGGATATCTCATCCGCCCCGAGTGCGCCCAACTGATTCTCTACGGTCTGCTGGGACTCGGCGCGCTTCGGCTCGCCGCAGCAGGCCGGCGCCCTGCCCCAGGGCCTCGCCGCCGAGGCCGGGGGGAAGTCGCGGCGGTGGAGGAAAGCCTTGTGCCGGCCGCCCCTGGCTGGATGCGGGCGGGACTTCTGCTGATCGCAGGCTTTCTCGCCCCGGTGGTCCCCTACCTCTACGCGACCGGGACGACCATCGTGCCGCACCAGTTGCGGCCCTCGACCGGCAATGAGCCGCCCCTCATCAGTGCGCTCGGGGCCCAAGCGGCCTCCGATGACCCGCTGCCTTTCGAAGTCGCCGAGGGCGAACTGCTGGCGATCTCGGTCCAGGCTTCTGACCCGCAGGGTGATCCGCTGCGGTTTTCCCTGACGCGTGTGCCGGTGGGGTCCCGGCCGATCTACGAGTTCCGGTCCCCGACCACGGGGAACCCTTTCTGGACCATTGCCGAGAGCGAGAAGGACCTGCTGCTCTCGATGTACTCACGCCAAGTGTGGGACTACGTCGGTATCGCCTGCTATGCCTATCCGCAGGCCGAGGCCCGGGCCGGACTGCGAGCCGTCCATCGGTTCTGGTCGGGCGTTCAACAGCGGCACTTCTACACGACGGATGAACGGCAGAAAGAGACGATCCTCCGGGCACCGGATCGCACGTGGACCTACGAGCAGATCGCCTTCTACGCCTTTGCCGAGGATAACCACCCGCCGGACACCGTGGCAATAGGAATGGGAGAAGGCCGGAGCGTACGGGCGCCTTCTTCAGTCGTTGCCTGGTATGCGCACCCGGGGGAGGACCCGCCCGCGGGCGCGACGGTCAAGGGCGGGGTCTTTCGCTGGCAGCCCGAGGTCGGGCAAGCGGGCCACTATCAGCTCAACATCATCGTCAGCGATAGCGACCTGCAAAGCTGTCAGTTGGTGCAGATCAGGGTCACTGCCACCGGCGCTCAAACGACAGAAGATATGACGGGGGGAACACAAGAAGACAAGCGCTCGCTCCCTGCCTTGCCGGCTTCCGACCTTCGTACGGTCGCGCCTTCTGACGGTCCCGCCTTCCTGCCGTCGTCCGTCTTGCATCCTCCGGAGCCGGGCCCCGGACCGCAGGAATCCGGCTTAAGGGCGTTGCTCGCGGCGGCCGACGATCTGTTCTCGGGCGTCACCGAGGACCTCATGATTTTCTTCCTGGTGCCGTGGGTATTGGGGTTGTACTGCCGCCTCCGCTACCTGGCCGAACGTGTGGAGCGGGTTCTGGTCCTGGCCCTGATGGGCGTCAATGTGGCGCTGGTGATCGGCCGGCATCTTGGCTTCGGGGCGGGAGACGACCGGCGGTACAGCCTGACCCTGGTGGCCTTGACCATCTTCTACATTCCCGTCGGCCTGGACCTCCTGGCGTGGTGGATCGATCTGGTCCATGCCCTCTGGTGCCCGCGTCGGATGGTGCGCACCCTGCCGCATGCGCTTTGGTTCTGTCTGCTGGTGGCAGGCGGCTTGATGGTCTGCGTGCCCAAGCTCCTGATGCCCATGCGCGGGGACAAGGCAGGTTACCGGGCGGCGGCCGAATGGCTCCGGCAGAATACCAAAGCCGAGGATGTCGTGGCGGTGCCGGACATCCGGATCAGCTTCTATGCCCAACGCCCCGGACTCCTCTATGAGCAATACCCCAACTCCCGACGTGCTGATTACGTCATCACCATAGAGAATGGAACGGAAGGTCAGGTCCCGGAGGAGTGGCGCCGGGAGTATTCGGTTACGGCCGACCGACGAGCCGGGAAGACCCTGGTCATCTATCGTACCGCACGGTCACCGCCATGATATTGTCGGAACGACCGCCGATGCGGCGACCCGATGCCGCGCTCAGGCCTTGAACAACAGCCACCAGGAGTGTCTCGCCAACAACAGAGCCGAATCCCTGACCGTGGCCGCGGCCTTCCGGCGCCGGGCCGGATCGAAGGTCAGCCACGCGGTCAGATACAGAGAAGCGCCCACGACCAGGTCGCAGAGCCATTTCGCCACGACGCCTGGCTTGAACAAGCAATTGAAAAGACCGGTCGCGATCCGGCCCCGGTGTTTCCGGAAATAGCCGAGCAGGCTGTTGAGCATCATGATCCGCGCGGCGACGGGCACTTGTCGGGCGGATTCTCCTCCCAGGTGCGTGATCGTCGCCTCCGGAACGAACACGATGCGCCAGCCGGCTTGTCGGAGCCGGTGGCACAGGTCGACCTCCTCGTAATACATGAAGAAACGCTCGTCGATCAGGCCGACCTGGTCTACCGCGGAACGCCGGAGCATCAAGGCGGCGCCCATGAGCTGATCGATATCCCTCTGTCGGTCGTACGGGAAATCGCTCATCATCCATCGACGGTAGTGTCCTCGGAACACGAAAAGGTGCCGGAGGATCGTGTGGCGATAGAGGCTCGCCCGAAAGGAGGGGAATTGCCGCGCGGACGGTTGGAGCGTTCCATCTTCATTCAGAAGCCGGGGACCGCAGGCGCCCACGTCGGGATGGGCGTGCAGAAACGCACAGAGAGTCTCCAGGGCGCGGGGGTGCACGAGCGTGTCGGGATTCAGAAGCAACAGATACTCGCCCTGCGCGACGGCGATACCCCGGTTGTTCGCGGCGGCAAAACCGCAGTTCTCCTCGTTTCTCAGGACCGACGCCCAGGGGAAATCCCGTCGCACGACCTCCACCGCTCCATCCGTGCTCGCATTGTCGACGACGATCACCTCCGGGGGATCGGCGGGAGGATGTCGCTCCAGAGACTGGAGGCACGCCACCAACGGTTGTCGCACGTTCCAGCTTACGATGATAATGGAGAGTCTCATGAAACCTTCCCGCCCGAAGCCTCTCGCTTCTCGCGCGGTCTTCTCTATGGGCGCAGATCGCGCAGATAACGATGAACGTCGCGCTGATATCGGCGGCGCCGCAGCCAGCCGATTCCGCCGATCCGCATGGCGTCCAGGTCCGTCAGCACGACCCTCGTGCCATCATACAGGATATTCGTGTGTTTCATATCGCCATGACTGATGCCGTGCTCGGCCATGAGGCGCAGGAGTAGCAGGACCTGATCGCTGATCCGCTGCTTCTGCGCGTCGTCCGCCGTTTCGTCCCGGAGGATTTCCTGGACCTGCGGTCCGGCCACGAACCTGGTGACCAAGTAGGACCGCCACAGAAGCGGGCCCCGATATTCTTCGACGTAGGCCAAAGGCTCCGGCGTGGCGATCTGCAGAGACCGGAGCCGGCGGGCGTTGTCCCAATTCCGCTTCGCGCGCGAGCCTTTGATCGTGTGGCGGAGCGAGTGCCAAAGACCGCGGTGGTTGTACCGCTTGACCACCATATCGTGTCCCTTCCAGAGCACGCGGCTGACAAAGGAGGCGCGGTCGTTCTTCAGGACTTGCCCTTCCCGCATCAGAACGTCCACGCGGTGGACGAATTCCTCCACCGGCTGCGCGCCGGCAAATCTCCGGTCGAAGAGGCCCCGGTACCCGGAGATCGCCAACGGCAGAGTCCGGGGATCGGCCCCGGCGAATTCCGTGTTCATGCGCGTGCGTCCGCCTCTACGATTTCTCATTTATGGTTTACGATCGATCATCTGCAGTTTAGAATCATAAATCATAAAGCATCAATCGTAAATCCCGAAGGGGAAGGGCGCCTGTGATGTATGCCATTTCTATCGTCGCCGTCGTCGCGGCCTATCTGCTGGGCGCGGTGCCGTTCGCCTTCCTCATCGCCTGGGCGCACGGCAAAGACCTGCGCACGATCGGCTCCGGGAACATCGGCGCGACGAACCTGGCCCGGGCGGTCGGCCGCCAATGGGGTTATGTCTGCTTCGCGCTCGACGTCTTGAAGGGCCTGGCCCCCATGGCGATTGTGGGGGGCATGAGCGCCGGACCAGCCCATCCCCTGTTCCTGTCCTGGTGGCTTCTGGTGGGGATTGCCGCGATCCTGGGGCACGTGTTTCCCGTCTACCTGCGTTTCAAGGGCGGCAAAGGCGTCGCGACCAGCTTCGGCGTCGCCCTGGGGCTTTGGCCCTATTTCACGCTCTGTGCGTTGATCACGCTGGTGGTCTGGATCGCGGTCGTACTGACCTGGCGCTACGTCTCCCTGGCGTCGATCTGTGCGGCGGTGGCCTTTCCGATCGCGCTGGCCCTCGGGATGCTCGCCCTTCCGAACTGGCAGGCCACGAACCTCTGGCCCCTGCTGATCGCCGCCATTGTGATTCCCGTCCTCGTGATCGTCCGCCACCGGGACAACATCCGGAGATTGGCAGCGGGCATGGAAAATAGAATACGAAGCAAAACGAGTTCATCGTAGGAGGGGGTGTTTCGCACAAGTGGGAGAGCAGAATGTTGCCCGCCACATACGGGTGTACGTGAAGAAAGGCACTGTGTCTAAGGAGGATCAGCAATGAGTCATGTCACACATCGCACAAACGGGGGAACCGTCCTGGGCTTGGCCTTCCTTCTGGCCTGCGCCGGACCGGCGGCCGTGGTGAGCGCCGCCGATGATATCGCGGGGGAGTGGGAGATGGTAATGGAATTTGGCGGCCGGCCCTCGTTTGCCACGCTCACGGTCGCCAAGAGCCCGGATGGGACCCTCACCGGCAAATGGGGAGCCGGAGAGTTGACGAATGTCAAGTTCGACGGCCAGAAACTGACCTTCACGCGCACGGTCAAATGGGGGGACAATGAGTTCACCATGACCTATGCCGGTACCGTCAAGGACGGCAAGATCGCCGGCGCCTTTTCCACCGACAACGGAGAATTCGCCGCCAACGGGGCCCGGGCCAAACCGACCGCGCCGGTCGTCGGCCAGTGGGACATGCAGTACCGAATCGGAGAACGGGACATCAGCGGCCGGCTGGCCCTGGCGCAGAAGCCCGACGGCACGCTGGAAGGAAAATGGACCAGTCAGCGCGGCGAGAGCACGATCTCCCATCTCAAGTTCCAGGGTGGGAAGCTGTCGTTCGATCGTACGAGCAGCTTCAACGGCAACGAATTCAAATCGAGCTTCGAAGGGACCGTCCAGGGCGACAAGCTCGCGGGCACCTTCCGGAGCGAGCGGGGCGAGATGCCGGTGACCGGCCAGCGGTTCGGCGCCGCGCTCATCGGCAAATGGGAGATGACGACGGTCTCCGAGCGCGGCACCTTCCAGGGGCTGCTCAAGGTCTTCCCGGACCTGACCGGCCGGTACGATTTCTTCGGCGCGGAGATCCCCCTGAAGAGCCTCACGTTCGAGGGCGATCAGCTCACCTTTACCCTCGAGTTCGGATTCGGCGACCAGACGAGCCAGATGGACTTCAAAGGCAAGGTGGACGGCAAGACGCTCAAGGGCCAGACGACCTCCACGCGGGGCACCAGTGAGGTCACGGGCAAGAAGGTCGAGGCCGCCGCGCCTCAGGCAGGCGCCCTTGTCGGCACCTGGGAATTCACGAGAGAAAGCCAGGACGGCACCCGGCGGACGAACACCCTGACGATCAAGCCGGACATGACGGCCACGTATCAGGGACGCGACACGGAATTCCCGGTGACCAATCTCGTCGTCCGCGACGACCGGGTGAGCTTCAAGGTGACCATGAAGTACAATGACACCGAGGTCCCAATGGAGTTCAAAGGCAAGCTGGACGGCGCCACGCTCAAGGGCGAGTTCATCACGTCCCGAGGGGCACGGGAAGCTGTCGGCAAGAAGCTCCAGTAGCTCGGCCATCGCAGCGTTCCACGCCCTGCCGGTGGGTGTTGCCGTCCGGAGGTGAAGCCGCAGAATCTGGCCCTCGTACGGGAGGTTTCTCCTGTGCGGGGGCCAGATCCATTACCGCGTTGCGCTCCGTTGCGGGTAACACCTATCCCACGTGTCTTCACACGCGCGATCACCCGCGATAGGGCGCCTCTACGGGCGTCCGCTGCCGGTCGATGATCTGCACCGAAGTCGCCTGCAGGCCCTTCTCGCCGAGTTCGGCCGTATAACGGACTCCCGTCCCGATCGCCAGTTCGTCGAATTCGTCATGCAGCACGCTATGACGATGAAAGTAGATCTCGTCCAGCGTGTCCACCGCCCGGAGGAAACCGTACCCGTCCTGCGGAAAGAGCTTGTGCACCACCGCCATCACCTGCTGATCGGGATGCGTCTTGACCTCGCCCCGCTGCTGTTCCACAAGCTTGCGCAGTTGCCGGGCCGCCGCATGGAAGACGCGCTTGATCACGATCTCCAGCGGATCGTGCATATCGCCCTTGCTGGGCTCCCGCTTGACAACCAACTCATGGCCTGGGGGCACCGTCATGTCGATCCGAACCCGATAGGGGTTGCCAATCTCCTGATGTTGCTGCCGTTTCTCGACGATGACCCGGCAACGAATGAGGTAATGGCAGACTCTCTGCACCTTGTCCGCCTCCTCCCGAATCAGGGTATCGATCTCATCCGTGTGTTCTATTCCTTTGAACGCGATCTCGAGAGGAACTCTCATGACTGCTCTTCAACCAGGACCGCCTAAGGCCACAAATCCCGGATCGGCTCAGGCTGGATCCGCTTGATATCCTCGATTTCGCCGCCGGGCATCTTGTCTTCCAGCACCCGAAACACCGTGCGACAGGCCTCTTCCGGGTCGTGCTCGCGCAGCAGGCCCTCGGCCACCCGATCCAGAAACTCCTGACGGCTTCGGATCTTCAACGGCTTGCCCGTCGGTCGCCTGGACGTGATAATTCAGCAGACTTCTGGCGCTTTGCAGCATAATCCACCCGGTAGAGCTTACCGGCCCTCACACGGGCGGCTCCCATAGGCAAGTTCCCCATAGACCGCCTTCGGAAAGCCTATAGTTCTTGACGTGGAGCCCAAAACCGGGTAAGCAAATCCGCTTATGGATGCGGTGAGCATCTTGTCTGATGGAATTCGCAAGGATGGAACAACCTGTTTATGAAAGACTCGCGACCGACGATCGCCGTCCGCACGGATATCTCGCCGGGGGAAACCCAGGTCTACGTCGACGGGTACTTCTTCGGCACCGCGAGCGACTTCGGCGGCCTCTTCAAGCGGCTGCGTGTCGCGCCCGGCCAGCACGAGAT
>CAYHAJ010000148.1:0-5963 GCA_964354535.1 uncultured Pirellulales bacterium | reverse complement strand
CTCTTCTCTTCGTCTTCGAGCGCACGATGCCCTCGGGCGGCTCTCCGATGCCCTGCTATTGGCGCCAAGCGAAGAATCTCTTGGGCACGACGGCTTCGGGCGTACTTGGGTGAGGGAAGTACGCGAAACCCGGATGAGCCCCAATTTCGGGGCGTCCGGCGGGACCCGGGGGCCAGTTGCGCAAAACAAAGCCAATTTCGGAGAACCGAGTGTCGGGCGAGATTCCCCAGCATTCCAGTATTCCATCATTCCAATGTTCCAGGATCCGCTTGTCGTGCAAAACAAACCCAATTTGCAGCAAGGTGAACTTGCACCAAGTGCCTTCCGGACAAACAGTTGCGAGAGATGGCGCAGATTTCGTCGCGGTGAAAACAAAGCCAATTTCGTCCGACGTGGGGAAGGGAGTTCCAATGGCTTGGGAGACCGAGGGGTGCCACGGTGTTGTCACCAGCAGGCCGGACGGGTATGCTGTCGCTGTGGCTGAGCATAGGTCATTGTTGAGAGGGTTAGAACATGTCGACACGAATGATTTGTCTGATCGCCTTCGTATGCGGATTTGTTTCTTGTGGCTGGGCCCAGGATCACCTTGCTACAGCCACGTATGGCGAACTGTTGCCAGGGTCAAGCGAACAGGTCGGGCTGTGGTGGGCCTCGTCCGGGTGGAAGGTCGGGCAGGACCGGGCGGTGCCAAAGGCCAAGGGGGAGGCGATCCTCGTTCGGGCAGCCAAAAATGAAGCCGAAGCGGCCCAATTGGTCGTGCGGCCTGCTGCCGCTCTGAAGGGGCTGGTCCTGGAGGCGGGAGCACTGAGCGGGCCCGGTGGCGGGACGATCCCGGCGCGGAGCGTCGAGATTCTGGAAGTGCGGTATGTCAACGTCACTCGGGCGACGGACAAGAGCACCACGACTGGGTACTGGCCCGATCCCCTGCCACCGTTGAAGAAGGCCCTTGACCTGGCGGCGGGCAAGAATCAGCCGTTCTGGATTCGCGTCAAGGTGCCGCAGGAGGCGCGGGCCGGCGTGTATCAGGGCAGCATCAGTTTGAAAGCCGAGAGATTCCAGGCTACGGTGCCGCTGAAGGTGGAGGTCTATGATTTTGTGCTGCCCGAACGGATGACCTGCACCACCGCGTTCGGCTTCAGCGCGGGCAACGTGTATCGGTACCAGGGCATCACCGATCCGCAGCAGCGGCGCGAGGTTATCGACAAGTACTGGGCGAACTACAGCGCCCACCACATCTCGCCGTACAATCCGGCGCCCCTCGACCAAGTCGGCGTGACTTGGCCCGACATCAAGCCGCCCAAGTCCCCATGGCAAGGCGGGCAGGAGGTCAAGAACGAGAAGCACAGCGGCCAGCGCAGCCTGCTGATTTTCGACGACCGCCAGGATACCAATGTGGAAGCGGTGTACGAGCCGCTTGTGTCGATCCCCGAGAGCGGCCTGCGGCTGCGGTTCTGGTACCGCACCGCCATTCCCGGAAAATCGGTGCTGGTGACGCTGAACCATTACGATGCCTCCGGAAAATGGATTTCCGGCGGGAACACCGACATCGGCGTGGAAGGCGAGGGACTGTGGCGGGAATACGACCGCGTCCTGCGCAAGTTCCCCGCCGGCGCCAAGAGCGTGCAGCTTCGACTGCGGGCTACCCCCTGGACCGACAAGGGCGAGAACACCGGACTGGCCTGGTTCGACGACGTCTCGCTGGCCCATGGCGCGACGGGTCAGGAACTGATCGAAGGCGGCGGGTTCGAGCCGCCGCCACTGCCCGAGGTGGAGCGCGAGAAGCTTCAGGCGAAGCTCGATTTCACGGCCTGGGACAAGGCGATGGAACGCGCGATCGACCACTACCAGTTCAACTCCTTCCGCCTGAGCATTCCCGGCATGGGCGGTGGGACCTTCCATTCCCGCCGGGACCCGGAGCTGCTGGGCTTCGGCGATGACACGCCGCACTACCAGGCCCTGTTCCACAGCTATTGTTCCCAAATGCAGGAGCACCTGCGGCAGAAGGGCTGGCTCGACGAGGCGTTTGTCTACTGGTTCGACGAGCCCGACCCGAAGGACTACGCCTTCGTCAGCAATGGCTTTGCCAAGCTCAAGGCCGCGGCGCCCGACATCAGCCGCATGCTGACCGAGCAGGTCGAGCCGGCGCTGATCGGCGGACCGAACATCTGGTGCTCCCTCTCCAACCTGCATAAGCCCGAACCCGCCGAGCAGCGCCGTGCCCAGGGCGAGAAGTTCTGGTGGTACGTCTGCACGGGACCGAAAGCCCCCTACTGCACCTTGTTCATCGACCACCCCGGGACGGAGTTGCGGGTCTGGCTCTGGCAGACCTGGCAGCATAAGATCGCGGGCATTTTAGTCTGGGAGACGAACTACTGGACCAGTGGCGCCGCCTACCCTGACCGCGCACACCCGCAGAACCCCTACGAAGACCCCATGGGCTGGACCTCCGGCTACAGCACGCCCGAGGGCCAGAAGCGCCCCTGGGGCAACGGCGATGGGCGCTTCGTCTATCCGCCCGTCGAGGCGGCCGACGGGAACCCGGGCCGGCCGATCCTCGAAGGCCCGGTCGACAGCATCCGCTGGGAGATGCTCCGGGATGGGATCGAGGATTATGAGTATTTCTCTATCCTGAAAGGCTTGATCGCAGCCAAGGGCGAGAAGCTCGGCACGGCCCAGAAGAGTCAATACACAGCCCTGCTCGACGTGCCCGCGGACGTCACGAAGGATATGACAACGTTTACCAAGGACCCGGCGGCGATCGAGCAACATCGTGACCGCGTGGCCCGGGCGATCAGTGCGCTCAGCGCCCAATGATGATGCGGTCGTGGCGAGGGCGTCCCGCCCTTGCGTCGCGAGGCCATCCTGGCCTCGCTCTCCCGATTCGAGGGCGTTTCGCCCTCGAATCGCGGGCAGGATGCCCGCGACACGCAAGGGCAAGATGCCCTCGCCACGAAGGAGCCCTCGCCAAGGTCTCCGGCCTTGACGCTGCCACTCGAGTTCGGGTCACTTGGACAACCGCGTCCAGTCTTCGGTGCGGACGCCGTGATAGGTGGTCAGGGTGTACTGGAACCTGCGCTCGGAGCGCGGTGGCAGGAGCAGGCTGAACTTGACCGTGTCCTGGTCCACTTTCTCGAATTCCTCGACCTGGCCGGAGCGTTCGAGTGTCCAGTACGTCGTCGGGAAGTTCCGCCGGATTTCCACTTTGACCGGGATGTCGCGGGTGTTCTTGACCGTGATCTCGAAGACCTGAATCTCATCCCAGCCCGAGATGTTCCGCTTCTGGTCGAAGCGGTAATTGTCCGTCCGGGAATCCATGAGCGTCGGCTCGACCACGATGTCCGCGACGGGACCCAGGCTCAGCTCGACTTCCTGGTCCACCGGGATGTACTTGAAGGACGACTGGCCCGTGTAGGACAGGTGCTCCCCGGCGCCCGCGTCACGGTACACCTTGAGCGTGCCGCCCGGGATCGGGGTCCGACCGAGCTTATGCTCCTTGTCGTTCTTGAAGCTCAGGAACCGCACCACGCTGGAGCGGTAGCGTTCCTGCTCGAACTTGTAGAGATTGACCACGGGCACCTGGTTGACATCGAAGCTCAGAAGCCGCTTCGACCATCCGTTCGGGATCGTCTCGGCCCCCTCGATCGTGTACAGGAAGTACTCGCTGAGACCTTCCTTGACGATCTGCTTAGGGGCGGCCGGCGCCGCGATCGAAGGCGCGGGAGCGTAGAGCATGTCCATGCGCCTCATCTCGCTCTTGGCGGCCGCACCCGCCCTCCCGGGCAGCGGTACCACTTCGCCCGGCCGGCCGTAGGGATACTCGCGGCGTGCCAGTTCCGCGATCTGGTCGAGAAGGTGAACCTTGCCCACAATCAGGCGCACCTGGGCATTCTCGTAGTCCTCGCCGCTGTTGTTGGTGACGCGGACGTACGCCTGCAAGCGCATCACTTTCTCATCGTGCGACAGTGTCCCCATGTAGAACGCCCGCCAGGACAGGCCGCTGGTCAGGTACGAGATCTCGACGGGGACTTTGCCGCTGGCTTCGCTGCGGACATTCCACAAGCCCAGGTTCTTCACGCGCGGCGGATAGACCAGTTCGGCGATGTCGACCGCGCCGGCGGCGCTTTTGGGAACCATCTCCAGGCTCGTCGGGTCGATGAGCGTATTCTCCCAGGAGAATTGCAGAGCATTCTCACCCTGCTGCAAGGTCAGGGCCCGGCTCTCCCGCACCAGCGTCATATCGGCGGAGTTGTAGATCGTAAGCTGCACCGTGTCCCGCGGGGGCAAGGTGACCAGATCGACCTTGGCGCTGGCCGCGGAAGCCCTCGACAGCATCACAAGAGCCACCAACATGACAATAGACTGACAGAAGGCAGCCCCCTGTGTCATTCCCGCGCAGGCGGGAATCCAGGAACGTCGCGGCTTTCCTGGACCCCTGCCTTTGCAGGGGTGACAAGAAGGAATCCATACGGCGGCCATCCTGTCATAGACTCTACGTAATGTGCAAAAGCGTTTCATTGCCGCTCTCCGTTTCATTGAAGTCATCTGGACTGCTTGCTCCAATCCTCGGCCCGCACGCCGTTGTAGGTCGTCAGCGTGTACTCGAATGTCTTCTTCGAATGCGGCGGCAATTCGATCGTGAACTTGACGGTGTCCAGATCGACCTTCTCGAAACTGCCGCCATCGCCGCTGGGCTTGAGGTCCCAATACTGGGTGGGAAAGTTGCGGGTGATCTCGATCTTGACCGCTACGTCACGGGTGTTTCGGACCGAGACGTTGAACACCTCGATCTCATCCCAGCCAGAGATGTTGCCATTGTTGTCGAACCGGTAGTTGTCTGTCCGGGTCTCGATCAGGTTCGGGTCAACCACGACATCGGCGACCGGTCCGAGGTCAAGCTCCACATCCTCATTGACCGGGATGTACTTGAACGAGCTCCGGCCCTCATAGGAGAGGTGCTTCTGCTCGTCGGCGGCGCGGTAGACCGTGAGGCTGCCGTCCGGGATCGGGGTTTGGCCCAGCTTGTGGGCCTCGTCGTTCGTGAAGCTCAGGAAGCGCGTGACATTCTCGCCGTAGCGCTCCTCCTCGAATTTGTAGAGATTGACCACCGGCACGCCGTCGACGTCGAAGCTTTGCAGACGTTTCGACCAGCCGTTGGGGATGGTTTCCGTGCCTTCGATCGTATAAAGGAAATACTCGCTGAGCCCTTCCTTCACGATCTCCTTGGGCTTTTCGACGGCTTCCTCGGCGAGGGCACGAACTCTGCCGAGGGCCTTGTACCGTTCCTCGACCATTGGCGCTGGTTGGGCGGTCGCCACGACTCCTTCGCCGGGGCGGCCATAGGGATACTGTCGTCGGGCCAGCTCGGCGATTTGATCGAGGATGTGTACCTGGCCGACGATGAGGCGGACTTGGGCGTTCTCGTAGTCTTCGCCGCTACTGTTGGTCACGCGGACGTACGCTTGGAGCCGCATCGTCTTTTCGTCCTGCGACAGCGTCCCCATGTAGAAGGCCCGCCAGGAGAGACCGCTGGTCAGGTACGTGATCTCTACCGGGACCTTGCCGCTGACCTTGCTCTGGATGTTCCACAGGCCCAGGTTCTTCACCCGCGCGGGATACACCAGCTCGGCCACGTCGATCTGGTTGGCCTGAGCCTTGGGCAGCATCTCCAGACTCGTCGGATCGATCAGGGTGTTCTCCCAGGAGAACTGAAGGGCATTGGCGCCGGTCTTGAGCGTCAGGGCCCGGCTCTCGCGGGCGAGGGTCAGGTCGGCCGAGTTGTAGATCGTAAGCTGCACCGTGTCCCGCGACGGCAAGGTAGTCAGGTCCACCTTGGCGCTGGCCCTGGAAGCCATCGACAGCATCATAAGAGCCATCAACATGACAATAGACTGACAGAAGGTAGCCCCCCATGTCATTCCCGCGCAGGCGGGAATCCATCTGCGCCGCGGCTTTCCTGGACCCCC
>CAYHAJ010000147.1:0-7416 GCA_964354535.1 uncultured Pirellulales bacterium | reverse complement strand
TCATTCCCCGCGGCTTGCCGCGTAGAAGTCGTAAGCCGATTGTTTCGATACCTCGCAGCTTGCTGCGAGGTAGTTCATTACGACCCTCCGGCGTCGTAGGACCGGGTGGCATCGTCAAGGCTGGAAGCCTTGGCGATGGTCCCTCGCATACGGAAGACCATCGCCACGCTCCGCTTGACGATGCCACCCAGAATTGAACAAGCGGCAGCCTGCACGTTGACGACCAACTGCCCTGTTTGAGGAGCATGAGATGAGAATCCACCCGGCTCTTTGTGTGATTGTCACATCACTGGCTCTCCCCTTCCTGGCCGGGAATTCCTGGGCCGCGAGCCCGTCGGAATTCAACAACGGCCTTTTCTCGCGGATCTACGGCTGTGAGGCGGCGGGCAATATCGCCAACTCGATGGGCGATGTCACGGAGGGCCTGAGCTGGCAGGAGATCGAGAAACGCTATGGATTCGTGGATAAGCTCCTGCCCCAGGACAAGAAGGCCTCGCGGAGTCCGCAGCGGTTCGGGCCGGATTGGGTCCGCCATGCCCATCACCGGCCGCCCGGCATGACGGAAGACGGGTTCGAGCGTCACCGCTTGTGTACGAGCGCCATCCTGAAGAAAGGTGGGCGAATCACGAGTGACGATCTGGCGCGGACTTGGATCGCGGACATCGATCCGAGCAAGTTCGGTTACCTCCTGGGACCACAGGACCAGGTGATCTACAATCTCCTGAAAGATGGCCTGCCGCCATGGGAAGTCGGGCGGTACGCCGCTTGGCCGGGCTTCATCGGCACCAGTAAGATGATCATGCCCGTGGGGATCGTGAATGCGTGTCGGCCCGAGGATGCCGCGCGGGATGCCCTGCAATTGGGTCTGATCAAGGACGTTCAGGGACGGCCCGGCAACTTCGCCCTGGAAGTGTGTGCCGGTATTGCGGCGGCCACGGCCGAGGCTCTGCGGCCTGAGGCGACTGTGGAATCCGTAATCAAGATCGCCTTGGAGCAATTGCCGCCCGAAGCACGCAAGGAAGTGCAACAGGGCCAGGATTGGGCAAAGAAAGCGAAAGATTGGAAAGAGCTTCGTCCGCTCTACGAGGAACGATACAAGGGCAAGCCGATCTCGAACGCCGTCGAGGTTCTTTCGGGAGGGCTTGCCTGCTTCTACCTGGCGAAGGGCCAGCCGCGTGAAGCGATCCTGTATGCCGTGAACCTCGGCCGTGACACCGACTGTAAAGGCTACGTCGCCGGCGGTCTGGCCGGCGCGATGCGCGGCATCGAGGCGATTCCCGCCGACTGGGTCAAGATCGTGGAGGAGGAAGTTGTGAACGATCCATACACTGTCTCCCGTCGGACCGCGCGGCATGCGGCCGAGGGCCTCTACAACGCTTGCTTGGCGGAGATCGCCAAAGCCAAGAGGGTCCTGGCCGAGATCGAGCAATTGAGGGACTCGAAGCCGTGACGATCACTCCAGGCGGAACTTACCTTTGGTCATGATCGGCGCGCCGTCGACGTAGATCGTCGGCTTGATGAGCACGCCGTCGACGTGGGCCTTGCTGTCCCACTTGGCACCGGTGTGGCCCGGCAGGGGGCTGCCGAAGGCGATGTGAATGCCGGGGAATTTCTCGTCCTGGAGCAGGTTATAGATCAGATGGGTCAGGCCGGTGTTGGTGCCGATGGCGAATTCGCCCACGCGGCTGCTGTTCTCATCCGTCTCAAAGACGTACTGGGCCAATTCCTTCCGCAGGTCCTCATTGTCGCATTGCAGGCTCTCGCGCTGCGCTCTGCCGTCCTGGACCTTGATGCGAATCGGCGTGTCTTCGAGCGAGGCGTATTTCTCCGCGAAGAAATCACCGAGGCAGCCGTCGATGACAACCTGACCGTTGAGGGTCTTCGGCGACGTGAACACCTCGCCATCCGGCAGATTCTTCCAATGGCCCGGCGTGATATCGCCATCGCTGACGGACCATTTCAATTCCGGGCTGAACTCGGCGGTGAAATCGCTCCCCCTGTCGGTCACGACCCGGATCGTGCGTGCGTCCTTGACCTTCTCATAAACCAGCTTGCTGATCCGCTGGATCTCCTGGTAATCGCTGCACATGCCATCGGCCATAATCGCAGGCGTGATCCCGATCATGTGGCCGTGGCGCAGCTTCGGGTTGGCCTCAATGGTTCGGAGCATCGGCTGGCGGAAGGTCGCCAACTCGCCCTTGGCGCCCTGCGCCGCATAGATGCTCACATCCGCGACGGCGAGGGCCTCCTCGATCGCCCTCGGAAACGGGATGGGCCGGGCACCGAAGTCCTCCATGAGAAAGAACCGCGCCGGCTTGCCGGTGATCTTCTCGGCCGCCGCTCTCAGGCCCGTGCCGATATCGAGCGTCTCCCGACCCGTGATAATGACGACGTCTTCCCCCCTCTTCACCTTCAGGCAATTCTCAATCGCCTGTTTGACGCCTTCCTGCATCGTTCCCATATCGTTACCTCCTTGATGCCGCCACGCCTCGGACGGCGAAATCCCAATCGATATACGTCAATTCTATTTCTCCGTGTCGATGCAAGCAGGAAGAAATTTCCCATTGGCGGGATCTTCCTTCGCGACGGTACGATCAGATCCTTTCGCCTTTTTCCCGGGCCTCGTTGATCTGTTTGCGGCTGCGGTGCTGGTACTCGCGGAGGGTCTCGATCTTGTACTCTTTGAGGAGGTCGCGGGTGCGGACGCCGGGCTTGATAGCCTTGAATAGCCACCAGGGGGCCAGGTCTTCATCGTTGAGGGTCCGCTCCACCTTGATTTCATTCTCGTGCTCTTTGAGCATCTTGTCGACCTTCTCGCGGTTGAAGTCGTAGTGGGCGAGAGAGCGGTCCAGGTCCAGCGTGGCGATGAACTGCTTGGGCAGAGGCTTCTCGACCGGATCGCAGGGCTTGCCCATCATGTCCATGATGTTCCCGGCGCCGACCGGGACGATATAGTAATGATAGAGGATCGCGAAGGCGTTCAGGGGTGAGCCACCGCCGTAGGCGCTGGGCCAGAAGACGATGTCTGCGTCCAGGTCGTCGCACCGCTGCCAGAGCTCGGGGTAGTTCAGGTCAAAACAGGTGAGGATTGAGATCCGGCCGAAGTCCGTCTCGAAGACCTTGACTCCTTCGATGCTGCAATGCACCTTCTCGCCCCAGAAGACGAAGACTTTGCGATAGTAGCCCACGACTTGGCCCTGGCGGTCGATCAGGACGGCCGTGTTGTACTCCCGCTCTCCCGCCTGCTCCCGAATGGGACAGATCACGTACATACTGTATTGCTTCGCCAACTCGGCCACGGCATTGGTCGTCGGCCCCGGCACCGGTTCCGCTTTCGTACCGGCGAATTCCTCCGGCAGACAGGCGATGTCCACGCCGTTTTTGCCCGCGACGTGCAGATGCTCAATGGCGAGCTTGAGCTTCGCGTCGTGCTCGCCGCCGAATCCGATGCAGATGGCCGACACTTTGACCTGCCGGCCCGGCAACTGGTCCCGAACGAGTTGCGGGACTTGCTGTGCCGATGACGCACAGACGCCCATGAGACTAACGCTTAGAACAAGGACCAACCACTTCGTCGATGTCTTCATTTTGTCCACTCCTGTAGATTCTTTTGCCCCACGGACTGTCGTGGCGAGGGCGTCCCGCCCTTGCGTCGCGAGGTCATCTTGGCCTCGCTCTACCAGGCCAAGATGCGCCCGCCGTTGTCAATGTGCAAGGGCAAGATGCCCTCGCCACGGCGGGGGTGTCACACGCCCGTTTCAAACCATGATACTACTCTGCGTGGTCTTGTGCCATCGTTCGTGGCGTGCAGAATGGAGTTGATTTGGCGTTGGCCTCGGTCTACACTGTCCGCGCAGCTCTCAGGAGAAAAAGATGCGCTATTGTGCTCTTGGCGTTGCAGGGATATGTGTTCTTGGGTCTTGTTCGGGCCTTGGAGCGGCCGAGGTCCGCGTTGCCGATTCCTCGGCCTTTCGCCGAGCGGTCCAGGGACTCACCCCTGGTACGGTGCTCTTGCTGGAGCCTGGAACCTACGAGGGCGGTGTGTCCCTGCGCGATGTCGCCGGGACGGAGCAGGCTCCTATCGTCATCCAGGGAGCAGACCCGAACCATCCACCCATCTTCAGGAATGGGGGTACAGCGCTCCATCTTTCTGATTGCCGTTACGTGACTCTGCGGAGTATCCGGGTCGAGGGCTTTCCCGGCAATGGGATCAATGTGGATGACGGCGGGTCGTTCGAGACGCCCGCGCACCATATCGTTCTTGAGAATCTGACAATTCTCGAAACCGGTCCGAAGGGCAACCGCGATGCCCTGAAGATGTCCGGCGTGGATCACTTCGTCGTGCGCAAGTGCCACTTCGAAGCCTGGGGCGGGTCGGGGATCGACATGGTCGGCTGCCATCATGGCGTCGTGGAGGATTGCACGTTCACCGGACGGCGGGGCTTCTCGCAGGACAACGCCGTGCAGCTCAAAGGAGGGTCGGAAGATGTCCTCGTGCAATGCTGTCTGTTCAAGGCAGCCAGCCAGCGATCTATTAACCTGGGCGGCAGCACCGGCCTGCAATTCTTCCGTCCGAAGGTGAACGACTATGAGGCAAGGAACATCACCGTCGCCGGCAATCGGTTCGAGCGCTGCATGGCCCCGATCGCCTGGGTAACCGCCGATGGGGGGCACGTCCACCACAACACGATCATTCTGCCTGAGAGGTGGATCCTGCGCATCCTCCAGGAGACCACCGATCCGCAGTTCAAACCCAGTCATAGCGGTCTGTTCGAGCACAATCTGGTGATCTACGATTCCCGGGCCCAATTCTTTGTCAACATCGGGCCGCGCACCGCCCCGGAGACGTTCGTCTTCCGCCGCAATGCCTGGTGTGACGTCGAAGGCCGCCGCAAACCCACGTTGCCTACTGCGGAGCAGGAGGGCATCTATCTGTCCAATGTGGGGGCCGAGTCGTACCAGCGAACGAAGGTCCAAAACTCGAAGGACTGAAACGCTGTTGCGGAACTGGGCCCGTTTTGAATTTGGAGCTTCGGTCATTCGAATTTGTTTGGGATTTGGGAATTCGAGTTTGAGATTTGATCCTAAGGAGCAGGTATGAAACGACAGAATAATCCTCAAGGGGAAAAACCCTCGCGTCGGCAGTTTCTGGCTCAAGGGGGACGGTTGATGGCTGGTTCGGCTCTGTCCGGCGTTCTGCTGTCCCGTGCCTATGCCGGAGAGGACAACACGATTCGGATCGCACTGGTCGGCTGCGGCGGGCGGGGTGGTGGGGCGGCCGACAATGCCCTTTCCTCCAAAACCGGGCCGACGAAGCTCATCGCGATGGCCGATGTCTTTGAGGACAAGCAGATGAGGGCATACAAGGCCCTCAGCGAGAAGTTCCCGCAGCGGGTCGAGGTGCCGCCGGAGCGCAGATTCATCGGGTTCGATGCCTATCGCAAAGCGATTGATTGCCTGCGGCCGGGCGATGTCATGATTCAGGCCACCCATTCGGCCTTCCGTCCGACCCACCTCAAGTATGCGGTGGAGAAGGGCGTCAACGCCTTTATCGAGAAGTCCTTTGCGCCCGATCCGGGCGGGACGAAAGAGATTCTCCGTCTCGGCCAGGAGGCCAAGAAGAAGAATCTCAAGATCGGTTGCGGTCTGATGTGCCGGCACTCCGCCTCGCGGCAGGCGTTGATTCAGAAGATCCGCGACGGGGCCCTGGGAGACATCCTTCTGATCCGTGCTTACCGCATGGACCCGGGTGCCCGGATGGGGCCGTTCAAAGGCGGCGAGAGCGAGTTGCTCTGGCAGATTCGCCGACCCTACTTCTTCCTTTGGACCTCCTCCGCGTGGTTCATCGAGATGCTGATCCACCAGGTGGACGAGTGCTGCTGGATCAAGGAGGCTTGGCCGGTTTCGGCCGAGGGTTTGGGCGGCTGCGAGCCGGGCAGCACGGATTGCAGCCAGAACCTGCACACGTATGCCATCGAGTACACCTTCCCCGATGGCACGAAGGCTCTCGTTAACAGCCGCAACCAGCAGAGTTGTCACAATGAGTTCGCGACCTGGGTGCACGGCACCAAGTGTGCCGCCCAGTTCTCGGGCAATGTCCACGCCCCGACGGTGCTGACCTACAAGGATCAGCGGCTCGCCAAGGACAATATCGCCTGGCGGCCGGAGAATGAGAAGCTGAGCCCGTACCAGGCCGAGTGGGACGAATTGCTCACCGCCATTCGCAAGAACCAGCCCTACAACGAAGTCGAGCGGGCCGCGTACACGAACCTCACCTCCATCATGGGCCGCGCCGCGATTCACATGGGCCGGATCATCACCTGGGACGAGATGCTGGCCTCCGATTTCAAATTCTGCCCGAACGTGGACTTCACCAAGGACACTCCCTCGCCTCTGCAGGCGAACGCCCAGGGCCGCTACCCGATCCCCATCCCCGGTAAGTGGACCGAGATTTGATGGCATCTCTTCGTAGGGCGAGCGTCCTCGCTCGCCCAAGGACGTCGTGCGCGGACGGAAGGAGCGGGCGAACGAAAGGCTGCGTCGTCGTGGCATGGGCATCCTGCCCATGCATGGCAGGGCTGTGTTGGCCCTGCCTTCACGAACGAGATGCTCGTAAGATACACGGGCAGGATGCCCGTGCCACAGGGAGCCGGCCTCACACGCTCTCTCTGAGGATCGGTTCATGGAGAACTCCTGCTTGTACAAGCGGCACGGGATTGGAATGTGGTAACAATAGTGGAATGCTGGGGTATCCTGCCCCCCCGGGAATTGGGTTTGTTTTGCGCAATCGGCTTGGCGAAGGCCGGGGGCTGTAGGCGCGAGGTGTGAGGGATGAGGGAGGAACCCACGACGCCCGTCCCTCGGGCCCCGTCCCGGCGAATTGGGTTTGTTTGTACAACCGGCTGTTGAGCCCACCCGGCCCACCCCCCGAAATTGGGTTTGTTTCGCACGATTCGCCCCCGGACCCCGGCAGGCCGGCTGAAATTGGCTTTGTTTCGTACGAAAGCCCAAGGCGCGGGGCTTGGGTACTAGGTGTCAGGTCGCTGACCCCTGAACCCCGATCCCTACGACAATTGGCTTTGTTTCGTGGCGGCCTTGCACGTCTCCGATTTGCCATAACTCTTTTCCCATAGAGTACTTGCCCTTCGTGTCACGCCGGAGCAAATTGGCTTTGTTTCGCACAATTGGCCCCTGGGCCCAGCCGCCCGGCCTGCCGAAATTGGCTTTGTTTGTACAACTGGCTCCCGGGCCCGGCCGGCCGACTCCCCGAAATTCGGGCTCATCCGGGTTTCGCGTACTTCCCTCACCCAAGTACGCCCGAAGCCGTCGTGCCCAAGAGATTCTTCGCTTGGCGCCAATAGCAGGGCATCGGAGAGCCGCCCGAGGGCATCGTGCGCTCGAAGACGAAGAGAAGAG
>CAYHAJ010000146.1:0-5719 GCA_964354535.1 uncultured Pirellulales bacterium | reverse complement strand
AGCGGGCGTTCGGCGGCAAGTGCTTCTTCTGCAACAGCGGCGCCGAGGCCAATGAAGGGGCGCTGAAGCTCGCCCGGCTCTACACGTCCAAAGAGAAGTACAAGTTTATCACGTGCGAAGGCAGCTTCCACGGCCGGACCTTTGCGACGGTGACGGCAACCGCACAGCCGAAGTACCACGAGGGCTTCCTGCCGCTGCTGCCGGGCTTCAGCTATATTCCATTCAACAACGTGAAAGCCCTGGAAGGGGCGTTCACGGATGAGGTGGCCGCCGTGCTGGTCGAGCCCATCCAGGGCGAGGGCGGGATCAACGTGGCCACGCCGGAATTCCTGGGGGCTATCCGGCGGCTCTGCGACCAAAAGGGGGCGGTGATGATCCTCGACGAGGTGCAGACGGGCATGGGCCGGACCGGCAAGTGGTTCGGCTATCAGCACTTCGATGTCGAGCCGGACATTATCAGCATGGCCAAGACCCTCGGCGGCGGCGTCGCGATCGGCGCGATGATGGCCAAGCCGGAGATTGCTGCCTGTCTGGTGCCGGGCAAGCACGCTTCGACCTTTGGCGGCAATTGTCTCGCCTGCGTCGCGGCCATTGCGACTATCGAGACCATCGAAGAGGGCAACCTGCTCCAGCAGGCGGTCGAGATGGGGCAGTATGCCCAGGAGAAGCTGCGATCGCTGAAGGAGAAGCACTCGATAATCGACCACGTACGCGGCATCGGCCTGATGATCGGCATTCAGCTCACGGCGCCGGGCGCCCAGATCGTGGCCAAGTGCTTAGAGAAGGGGCTGCGGATCAACTGCACGCACGATACTGTGATTCGTTTCATGCCGCCGATGATCGTGACGAAGGAGCAGATCGACGAGGCGGTGGGGATTCTCGATGGCGTTCTATCGGAGGGTTGACGATGGAAGATTTCCTGGCGGTCAGCGAGTGCTCCGTCCCGGAGCTTCATGAATTGCTCGCAGAGAGCAGTTCGCTCAAGGCCTTCTACAAGTCCGGCGGGCGCGACCTGTGCCTGGCGGGCAAGACCCTGGCCATGCTCTTCGAGAAGCCGAGTCTGCGGACGCGGCTGAGCTTCCAGGTCGCCATGACGGACCTGGGCGGCCATCCGATCTACGTCAAGCCGGAGGATATCGGCGGCATCGGCAAGCGCGAGCCGGTTAAGGACATCGCCCGCGTCCTGAGCCGGTACGTCCAGGGCATCATGGCCCGGACCTTCGAGCACCAGACGGTCCTCGATCTGGCCCGGTACGCCGATATTCCGGTGATCAACGCGCTGACGGACTGGTCGCACCCGTGCCAGGCGATGGCGGACGTGTTGACGATCCAGGAGCACTTCGGCCGCGTGGCAGGGATCAAGATCGCCTTCATCGGCGACGGCAACAATGTGGCCCGCTCGCTGGCGTTCGCCGCCGGCAAGCTCAATATGACGCTGGTCGTCGCCTCGCCGCACGACTATGAACTGGATGCGGCGACGATCCGGGACGCGAATGCCTTCATGCCGGGCTGCACCGAGCAGATCACCGACCCCTACACGGCGGTCGCCGATGCCGACGTGATCTACACGGACACCTGGGTCAGCATGGGCCAGGAGAACGAGAAGGCGAAGCGCCAGAAGGACTTCGCGGGCTACGCGGTCGATGCCAAACTGGTCGCCGCCGCCCCGAAGCACGTGAAGATCATGCACTGCCTACCCGCCTATCGCGGCTACGAAATCACGGACGAGATCGTCGAGAGCGCGGCGTCGATTATCTTCGACCAGGCCGAGAACCGCCTCCACTTCCAGCGCGCCTTGCTCAAGAAGCTGATGGCGTGACCGGGATGGCTCTAGGAGGGCCGAGATCAATGAAGAAGATGAAGGAGATCCTTAGGTCGCTGTTCCGGCCCTTTCGTAGGCCGGTCGACATCGAGAAGTCGTGGGTGGAGACGCCCGCCAAGTTCGAGGACATGGTGAAGTTCCTGAGCTGGTTTGACCGGACCTCCTCGATTCAAGAGACGACGGACCGGGCGCGATCGGACTGGACAAATTTGATCACGGCGTTTCCGTATTACCCTCGCGTGCCCAAGAGAACGTGCCTGGAGATCGGCTTTGGGGGCGGGCGGCTCTTGGTCGAGGCCGGCAAAGACTTTCAGCAGGCGGTCGGTGTTGACATTCACGATTCTTTCGACAAGGCACGCCAATACCTCGGCCTGCAAGGCTGCCACAACGCCACTTTGCTGCATCGGGATGAATTGGACACGCTGAAGGATTCCTCAATAGATTTCATCTTCAGTTTCATCGTCTTTCAGCATTTCAAGTCCGATTGCGAGGCGGATTTCTACCTGGCGCAAATCAAGAGGCTCATGAGTCCCGAAGGCTGTACCCACATCTTCTTTCGCAGGAACGATTCCCCCGGCGTGAAGGTGGTGGATCCGAAAGACTTCCGGCCGAGACACTCGAGTCTTTTCATAGAGCCGGCGCTCTTCCGGGAGAGAATCGGCCGCGACTTCACCATTCTGGAACATCAGGATCGCATGAAGAAGCACGTGGATCTGCCCGATTCCCCGACGAATGAATCCGGCCAGGCCAGAGTGGTCTTTGCCCATGAGGGCGAGGCGGCGCACCGGGCCTGACGGACGGTCAATCCCGCGTGCGGAGATACTCGAGGATTTGCTCGCGGGGGAGCAGGTCGCCTTGGGCGATGTATTTTTCGATACGCTTTTGCTCTTCGGCGATCAGCTCCGCGCGCGTACCGCGCAGCTTGCCTTGGGAATGGATCACGACTTCATCCCAGGGCTGCGGGGCGCCGGGGACACTGTACAGCTTCAAGGGCGGGTACTCCCGCAGGGCGCCGGTCACCATGGCCATGAAGGCCCGTTCCTGATGGAAGGGCGAGGAGACAACCAGCAGCCGCTGGTAGCCTTGGGCCTTTGCGAATTGCACGACTTTGTGAGACTCGATCCGCGTGTGCAGAATCTCGGTCGGCTCCATCGGGACTTCCACGATCGTATCGGCGGGGATGCCCGACTCGATCATCGCTTGGCGATAGGCAGTGGCACCGAGGTAGCCGCTTTTGGGGGTGCAATCGGAGATCAGCAGCTTGCGGGCCTGACCTGCCTCGATGAGCGCACGGCCCGCCACGAACAGGGACTGCTGATTCGGCTGCGTCTGGGCGAAGAGATACGCTCCCTCCACGACCCCGGCAGGCCGGACGTCCGCAAGGATCCTCAGCAGCAATTCCGCAGCTTCAAGCACCGATCTTCGTTCAGAATCAAACCGTGACCTTGGGCGGTTCGGCTCGCGCGGACGGCGGTACGCTACGGGCGCGACGTTTCCTTCTCTTCTTCTCCGCACGCATCTTGACCAGGCCGTACGTGAGGAACGGCAGCTTCAGGAGCATGCCGGCGATGTCGCGACCCGTGAGCAGCCCGATCCGCCGGGCCTTCTTGGCGATCCGCAGGAGTTGCGGCGCGTCATAGAACTCCGACCGGATGCGATTGCGGATTTGCTTGAGTTCCTTGGGCCCGAACTTGTCGGAGTACACGGGGCCGCCGATCCGCTCGTAGTAGTAGCCCGGTGTCGCCTCTACCACCTCTTTCAACGGCGAGAACTTCTCGATGCGGAGCTTCTGGAAGCTGATGGTATCCACCCCGATCTCCTTCGCGAATTTCGGGATGTAGAGCATTTCTTCTTCCGTCTCGCCGATGTTCCCGTAGATGAAGTACCCGTGCAGGAGGAAATCGTATTGTGTCAGGACGGTGAACGCCTCCCGGATCTGCTGCTGGGTGATGCCCTTTTGCAGGTTGCCCAGGATGCGATCGTGCGGCGACTCGAGGCCGAGCAGGAAGATCTTGAAACCTGCCTGCTGGGCCTTGTCGAGGAGCCGACGATGCCGGGCGACGTCGACTCGGGCCTGGACCACGAACATCTTCCGAATCCCGTTCTCGATGATCAGGTCGCACAGTTGTTCGGCCCTCTTGGGATTCGTGAAGATGTTGTCATCGCTGAAGAGCACGATGTCGGCCGTGACCGTCTTTAACTCTTCGAGGACAGATTCGAGCGGACGCTCCGTGTACTCCCTCTTCTGGCCCAGGGGATTGAGGCTGAACGTGCAGAACTTGCATTTGAACGGGCATCCCCGCGTTGTCAGGACCGTATCGAAGGTCAGCCGGCTGAGCCGAACGCCACCCTGAGTCCAGCAATACTCGTGCCCTCGAAGAGACCGATCCGGGAACGCAAGGTGCGAAAGGTCGGGCAGGGCCTGGTTTTCGTTGTGTACGATCCGGCCGTCGCGCCGATAGGAGAGCCCGCGAATCTCCTCCCACGGGACGCCGGTCACGAACTGCTTGATGATCTCTTCCCCCTCGCCGCGCACGACCGCGTCGATGTTCGGACACCGCTCGAACAGGTATTCGACTTCCAGGGTGGCCTGGTAGCCCCCGACGACCGTCGGGATCTCCGCGGGCAGTTGGGCCACGAAGTCGAGGATCTTCTCAAACTGGGTGTGCCAGCGGACGCTGACGCACACCAGATCGATCTCGCGGCGGATGAATGCGCTGAGTGCGGCAGGGTTCTGGAGAGCTCTCTCGTAGCGCAGGTCCAGGAGCGTTATCTTGCCGACGAGGCCCTTCATGCTCGCGGCGATATACTCCAAGCCGGTTGGCGGGAATAACCCCATCGCGGCGACTGCATCACCAAAGTACGGGTTCAGGGCTAAAACATGCTGGTATTTCATCATGGGCGTACTATAAGCTCACCGGCGCCGGAACGCAAAGGAATTGCGGGCCGTACCGAGAGTTTGGGCGCGGCGCCCCAATATCGCCTCGCAGGCCAAACACGTGTTTCGCTGGGCCGTGCCACGCAGCTTACTCAACCGCGGTCTCGTCCGCCCTTGTCCCCGACCGCCACAGGGATCTGGGTTGGCTCATCGCCGGCGGGCCGGGGTACGCGGGCGACTTGGCGTTTCCTCCTCTTCTTCTCGAGGTGGCTGTCGATCCATTGACCCAAGATGAAGGGCAGCTTAAGAGCCATGCCGGTGATGTCTCGGTTGGTAACCAGCCCGATCCGCCGGGCTTTCTTCGCGATGCGCAGGAGCTGCGGCACGTTGTAGAACTCCGACCGGATGCGATTGCGGATGCGCTTGAGCTCCTTGGGCCCGTACTGGACGGAGAAGACGGCACTGCCGATGCTCTCGTAGTAGTAGCCAGGCGTGTTGTCGACCGCTTCCTTCAAGGACGAATACTTCTCGACGCGGAGCTTCTGAAAACTGATGGAATCCAGCCCGATTTCCTTGGCGAACGTCGGGATATAGAGCATTTCCTCTTCCGTCTCGCCGAGGTTGCCGTAGATGAAGTACCCGTGCAGGTGGAAATCATATTGCGTCAGGACGGCGAATGCCTCGCGGACCTGCTGCTGGGTGATTCCCTTCTGCAATTGGGCCAGGATGCGGTCGTGCGGCGACTCGATCCCGATCAGAAAGACCCGGAACCCCGCCTGCCAGGCCTTGTCGAGGAGCCGGCGGTGCCTGGCGATGTCGATCCGGGCCTGGACCACAAACGTCTTCTGGATCTTGTTCTCAATAATCAGATCGCACAGCCCGGCCTTCGGCCGGAACCAAGAGTTCCTCGCGCCAAGCACGCCAAGAGCGCAAAGAAAAGGAAGAGCAAGACAAGAATCGCTTTACCCTTGGCGATCTTTGCGTCTTTGCGCGAGACGTAATCCCTTTGGTTTTCGAGG
>CAYHAJ010000145.1:0-58505 GCA_964354535.1 uncultured Pirellulales bacterium | reverse complement strand
GTCTCGGCGACTTGAGCTCGTGAAGTGATGCCGGCGCTGAAAGGACTGAGGTTGAGGATCGGACGCACGGTACTGATTGCAGGTATGCTGGCGCTGGCGGGTGGATGCCGGACACCTGCGGACACGACAGGCCCGAAGGTTGCCGGCGGCGGGCCTGTGCTGCTCACGGTGGACTTTCAGCCGGGGCAGACGCTTCGGTATAAGTTCGGTTCGAGCCGGAAGATCATGATCGATTGGGGCCCTCGCGCCGCATCCGGCGCCGGCAAGGTGCAGGAGCAATTGGAACAGTTCGAGATGGTCGTCGCCTACACGCCGGTCGAGGTGGACCCCTACGGCGCCAGCACGATCCGCGCGGCGGTCGAATCGGTCCGGGCCATCCGCAACGGCGGACCCGCCTCGCGCAACTTCGGGCCTGACCCCGTCCAAGCCGCCCAGGGCAAGAGCTTCATGATCAAGGTCGATCCACGCGGTAAGATCGTCGATGCCACGGAGCTGTCGGCCTTGATTCAGGAGATGGGCCAACGGACGTTCCGAGCGGAGACCTCGGGCGGACGCATCAAGGAGCCGGACATGATCTGGGATTTCATTGCCAGTCAGTGGTTCCTGTGGGATGCGGAAGCGGCGGTGGAGCAGCCCGCCGAGGGCGTGCCCCTCGGGCAGACGTGGCGGTCGCAACTCTGTGTGCCGACACCCATGGTAATGCGCCTGGCCCGAAATGTCGTCTACAAGCTCCAGGAGGTGCGCCAAAATGACAAGGGGCCGCTGGCAGTCATCCAGAGCACTTACACACCGGCGGACGCGGCGCCCGCGGGCTGGCCGATCCCTTATGCCGGAAGATTCCAGGTGAGCGGGACTTTCGGTTTTCTCTCTTCGTACGAGGTTCTGGGACTGGCGGGGACCGGCGAGGAACTGTTCAATGTGGGGACCGGCCGGATCGAACAGCGCCGGGAAACGTATACTCTGCGGACCAAGGCCGGCCTGCCGCCCCTGGGCATCAAGGCCAATCCGTATATTACAGTCGAACAGACATTGACGATGGAGTTGATGAGACCGGAAATCCGAAATTCGAAGATCGATTCCCGCCTTCGCGGGAATGACACCCCTGCGCAGGCAGGGGAAGCAATCTCAATCCGAGGGGTGGGAGATTGCTTCGCTTCGCTCGCAATGACATACGGGCTCCAGACTGGCGACAGCGTTTTGAACATTTGAATTTGGAATTTGGTGCTTTCCCTGATTGGAGGTGGCGACATCTTGGACCGGAACACTCTCTGGGCGCCGTGGCGGATTCCTTATATCCGCGGCATCGGAAAAGGAGATGATGGCTGCTTCCTCTGCCATGACTATGCCCACCCTGAAGAAGATGCGGAGGACCTCGTCTTATGGCGGACCGAGCGGAGCCTCGTGGTGCTGAACCGGTTTCCATACAATAACGGCCATCTGCTGGTCGCTCCGGCCCGGCACATCGCCGATCTCGGCGAAGCCTCCGAAGAAGAGATGCTGGAACTGCTCAAGCTCGTGCGGGAGTCGCAGCGGGCTCTGTCGATCGCGATCAGTCCACACGGCTTCAATGTGGGTCTGAATTTCGGCCGCTGCGCGGGCGCGGGCCTGCCCGGCCACCTGCACATCCACGTGGTGCCACGCTGGAACGGCGATACGAATTTCATGAGCGTCTGCAGCGATACGAAAGTGGTGAGCCAGTCGCTGGCGGACTTGTTGGCGGAGTTGAAAAACGCCAGCGCCGCGCACGGCCTGCCCAGTTTGTAGTGTGCCCGTAAGGGCATAAAGGAAACGCCTCACGGCGTCACTACGAACCGACAACCGACTACTGACTACCGACTACTATGCTTGATGGTCTTCGTTCCTATGCAGTTACGGAGGCGGTGAGCAAGGGGCGGGTTTACCCCGAGCCGCCTCACTCATACCGCTCCGATTTCGAGCGGGACCGTGATCGGATCATCCACGCGTCGGCATTCCGGCGGCTGGAGGGCAAGACGCAGGTCTTCTCGCCCGGCGTCAAGGACGACTACCGCTCGCGGCTGACGCACACCATCGAGGTCGCCCAGATCGGGCGGACCATCGCCAAAGTCCTCGGCCTCAATGAGAGCCTGACCGAAGCGATCTGCCTGGCCCATGACCTGGGTCATCCGCCCTTCGGGCACACGGGCGAGCGCGTGCTCAACGAATTGATGGCCGACTGCGGCGGGTTCGAGCACAACGCCCAGACCCTGCGGATCGTGACCCTTCTGGAGCACCCGTATCCGGCGTTCATGGGCCTGAACCTGATGTACGAAACCCGCCTGGGCCTGGCCCGCAAATCCGTTGCCGCGCTGCGCCGCAAAGGCGGGCAGATTTCGGATTTCGGATTTCGGATTTCGGATTCAGACGCGGGCGCTAATCCGCAATCCGCAATCATCAATCCGCAATTCTCGAATGAGGTCAATTGCACGCTCGAAGGCCAGGTGGCGGACGTGGCCGACCGCATCGCCTACAACTGCCACGATCTGGAAGACGGCATGCGGGCTCGGCTGATCGACGGCAATCAAATGCGGCGCCTGGACCTCTACGCCGAGGCGGCGCACCGCGTCGCGGTCGAGCACATCCCCGATTGGACGATCCGCCGGACGCGCGTGGCCAAGACCATCATCGACCACCTTGTCAGCGATTGCATCGACTACAGCCGCATGAAGATCGCCCAGGCGGGCATCCAAACGCCGTTCGAAGCGTGCACGCGAGCCGAAGATCTGATCGCCCTGTCACCCGAGAGCGACCGGCGGCTGGCCGACCTTGAGCACTTCCTGCTCCACAACTTCTACCAGCATGAGACGCTGCTGGAAGCGGCGGCCCAAGCCCGGGGCTGGCTGACGGAGCTTTTCGAGCAACTGTGCCGCGAGCCCGGCCGGATGCCCAGCTACTTTCGCGGTTTCATCCCGGACTGCGGCCTGCCGCGCGCCGTCTGCGACTACATCGCCGGCATGACCGACCGCTACTGCCTCAAGCTGCTCGGATATGTGTGAGAGGGCGAGTGAGAAGCACACAGCCTCCGGGTGGCAGCCTCAAGCGCAGCTTGGGGATGGTCCACCCTGTGAATAGGGATCTGCCTGGAACCGGGGTCGAACCATCCCCAAGGCCTTCGGCCTCGAGGCTGCCCCCTGGTATGCACGAAGTCAAAACAGCCAGCGCACTGCACGCGGTGTCACAAATCGCGGCGCTGGAAGAACACCAGCGCCAGGCCAACCGCCATTAGGGTCGGCACGCCGTATCCCAGGATCACGCGGAGCAGGGAGAAATCGCGAAATCCTCCGCTCTCGAAGAAATCCGGCTTGGCCGGGACCGGCCTCAATTGACCGTTGGAGAAGACACTGAGGAAATGGTCCATCTGTCGAGCGAGCGCTTCCATGTCCTGAGCGGAAGCCTTACTCTTTGCACTCGCGCCGGCCGTTCGCCAGGGTTGGCGAAGCTGCGTGGTCATGGCCCGGTTCAGACTGATCGGCGAAAACTCTTCCAGCGAAAAGACGTTCAGCACGACGCCGATCGGATACCACACGAAGACGAGCACGACCGCGGCCAACAGTGGTTTCCGCAGCAGCGTCCCCGCCAGAAATCCCAGGGATACGAGGAACGTGAGCACCAGTCCTACGACGCCCAGCGCACTGACGATTCCAAAGAGGGTCACCGCATCTTCGGGCACCGGACGCCTGGCTAATGTCACGATGGCGACGGCCGGGACGGTCACGACCAGATACACCCCCAACACGAGCAGCACCCGCGCCAGCCAGGCGGCCAGCAGGTACTCGCAGCGACTCACCGGCCGGCTCAAGATGCCGTCGGCCAGCACCTCCGCCCGGGCCCCTGACACGGGGCTGACGCCGAGCACCACAACGATGAAGAACCAGGGGAACACCAAAAACGGAAACAGCAACGAGGCGATCAGCGTCGCATCCTGGAACTTCGGCCAATTCGCGGCGGCCAGCAGCAGCGTCATGAGCGCGGAAGCCGCCAGCCACAGCCAGACGAGTCGGCTGGCCCACAAGCCCCGCAGGTCGTGCTGGAGGATGGCCAGGAAAGGCATCAGCTTGGTGCCCAGAGGCAGAGTCTTACCGGTGGAATCCATGCGCCTCATCCTCGTGCAGCAACTGGAGATAAGCATTTTCGGTCGCATTCTGCCCGGAATGGACGCCGCGCAGCGAAAGACCGCAGGTCTCCGCCAGTTGCAGGACCTCGGCCAGGGCCTGAGCGCGGCTGCGGCCATCCGCGACCCGCACGGCCACAGCCTGGCCGTCCCGGATCCGAGCTTCGATGCCGTCCAGGCTCGCGACGTCGCGGACCAGGCGACCGATACTCTCCGGATCGCCCTCCAGGTCCAGCGTGAAGTCATCGCGGCAAATCCGCCGCTGGATATCCTGCATCGAGCCGGTGAAAATCATCCGTCCCTCGTGCATCACGCCCAAGTGATCGCAAACCTGATCGATATCGCTGAGGATATGGGTGGCGACCACGAGGGTCTTGGTCTTGCCCAGCTCACGAATAAGGTCCAGCGTGAAGCGCCGGGCGGAGGGGTCCAAGCCGGCGGTCGGCTCATCCCAGATCAGCAAAGGCGGATCGCCTACCAGCGATGCCGCAATGCCCAAGCGGGTACACATCCCGGTCGAGAAGGTCCCGATCTTCTGATCGGTGGCGTCGAGCAGGCCCACCGCCCGAAGCAACGAGGCGATGCGAGGCTGGCGCACCTCGCGCGGCAGCCGGAACAGCTTGCCGAGCAGATCCAGGTACTCGATGGGCCGCAGGTCCTCGGGCAGCTTCGGATTGGTGGGCAGATAGCCGATCTGGGAGCGGACCGCGACCGCGTTGGGTCCGCACGGCCTGCCGAAGATCTCCGCCCGGCCGGCCGTCGGGTGCTGCAACCCCAGCAATAAACGAAGCGTGGTCGTCTTGCCCGCCCCGTTGGGACCGAGCAGTCCAAAGACCGAGCCCCGCGGCACCTGCAAGTTCATGTCGTTGACGGCGATGAGCCGCTGGCCGTAGATCTTCGTCAGATGCTCGGTGCGAATGGCCAGATCCACGGCGGACCCCTGGCCCGCTGGCGACTCATCGGGCATCCGATTCGCGTCTTGTATTGCTGACACAGATGTTTTCCATTCAGCGTTGCACGCTGATCTTGCCAAGGTCGTACCACCCGTCCGGCCGGCGGCCTTCGATGGCCAACTTCACATCGGGCTCGTCGAATCGCTCGTCCAGAATACCGACGTGCAGCTCGTAGGACCCTTCCGGCGTATCCGCGGGGATGGTGACGGCGTTGTCATACAGATTATCGCCCGGCAGCCAGGAGCGCAGGTCGGCCTTGGTAATGAGAATCCGCTTGTCGGTGGGACTGAGCAGGCGTAGCGCCAGTCGGAATCCTCGGTAGCATGGGGCGACGCCCTTATTCTCCCACCACGAGGTGAACGCCAACTCACCGCCCGCTTTCACGCGCGACGGATAGGTGAACTTGCGAAGCACGAAGCGATAGCCCATCCGCGTGAGCCACCGATTGACCGCCGGCCACCACTCATCGGGCACCGGAGAGGATTTCGCATTGAACGAAGAGATATGCCACTTCAGCGATTGGTCAATGATGTAGTTGATGTCCCAACCCTTGTCTTTCCAGGTCTGCATCACCCAGCACACCTCCAGGCTGACCGGCGCTTTCTTCCAGGCGTCCTGCATCCCGAAGTTGATGATCGCCTGCGGGTAGTAGTCGCACATGTGGCACCAGGTCGGGCTGAAACCGCCCATATCGCCGAGACAATCGACCCGCCAGCCCACGTTGCGTTTGGACAGGCCGTAACGATTGGTCTTCTCGTCGGTCAGGAGCATGATGAGATGCGTCTTCTGGAACGCATCGAGATAGCTGTCCACCAGAGCCTCGCGGGTCTTCTGGGTCAGCTTCTCCGAACCTGCCCCTTCGCCCCAGGCGCCCACGATGGACAGATCCACGCTCTCCAGCAACGGATGCCCATCGTAGCGAGCCCCCAAAGCGCGGATCATCGCGCCGAAGTGCTGCACGTAGCGCGAATCTTCCGGATTCGTCCGCCACTTCGCCTCGGGCTGCTTTTCCTCCTGGCCGACCAGCGCCCGGTACCAGTCGGGGACATCGTTGTCGGCCCCCGTGCCGTACGGCGCGATGCGGAGCAGCATCGTCTGCCGCCGGCTCCCGGCCGTTTCCAGGGCCTTATCGAGCAGGTCCCACCGATACTGGCCCTGGACCGGCTCGATGAATTTCCAGTACACCCGGAAGTACGCCAGGGCCGTCATCGGGTGCTTCTCGTTCTCCAGGCTCCCGTCGAACGCCTGGTAGACGATCGGATAGCCCTCCGTCCATTTCTGGCCTTCGTTCAACTTGTCGCCGTTGAACCGCTGAAAGGTCATGAACCCGATCCCCGGATTCGTCAGAACGTCGTCGATCTCCTTGGGCCTGACCACGATGGTCTGCTGCGCCGAGGCCGCCGGCGGCCACATCGAGAGCACGATCAGCGACACACAGCATGCGGTACGCATCGGAACACCCTCATTTTCTTGATCGGACGATGTTGAATGGCTCCACGAATTTCACCTTTTGGGACTGTCACAGCCCGACTCAGACAGCTATCATACAATGACAGCCGCAAACAAACCAGCAATCACAATGGGATGGTGGAGATTATGAAAACAAAGCACGGGACCGCAATCTGCATCGGGCTCCTATCCATCGGCATCGCAACCGCTTCTTCCTCGAAGAGCACGTACGATATTCGGGACTTTGGGGCCAAACCCGACGGGCAGACTCTCTGTACCGAGGCGATTCAGAGTGCGATAGACCGGTGCGCCCAAAACGGCGGCGGCACGGTCCTATTTCCGGCGGGGACATGGCTTACCGGAACCGTCTACCTCGCCAGCCATGTGACGATCCAACTCGAAAACGGCTGCACCGCGCTCGGCAGCAAAGAGAAGGCCCACTACGGCCCGCCGCGAGTGCTGCCGGGGGGCGAGACGTTCCGCAATTGGGCCATCTTCGCGGGCAGAGGTCTGGAGCACATCGCCATTCGCGGACAGGGCACCATCGACGGGCAAGGCACCAACTTCAAGTACAAGGAGGGCGCCCGGCCGAAGAACCTCTACTTCGAGAGTTGCCGGGACGTGCTGATCGAGGGTGTCCGCCTGCGGAATGCGGGCAGTTGGATGCAGCACTACCGCGATTGCGACCGGCTGCGGATCCGCGACATCGCCGTCTTCAACCACGTCAGTTACAATAACGACGGCCTGAACATCGATAGTTGCCGGGATGTCGTCATCATCGGCTGCAATGTCGATTCCGATGACGACGCGATCGTGCTCAAGAGTCTGTCCGCCAGACCCTGCGAGAACATCACGATCTCGAACTGTATCGTCAGCAGCCACTGCAATTCGATCAAGATGGGGACGGAATCGGGCGGCGGCTTCCAGAATATCACCGTGACGAATTGCACCATTTGCTCCCCCCGCTATTCGCAGGTGATCTACGGCCGCCAGAGAGGCTTGGCGGGGATCGCCCTGGAGATCGTGGATGGCGGCACGCTCGACCGCGTGACCATCTCGAACATCGCCATTAAAGGCGTCACCGCGCCGATCTTCCTGCGGCTGGGCAACCGGGCCCGCAGCTATGGGAAGGATCAGCCCAAGCCCGCCATCGGAAACCTCCGCAACGTCATCCTCAGCAACATTGTCGCCACGGATTGCTCGCCCGTCGGCTGCTCGATCACGGGCCTGCCGGATCATCCGGTGGAGAACGTCACACTCAGCAATATCCGCCTGAGCTTCGACGGAGGCGGGACGAAAGCCGACGCGGCACGGGCGATTCCAGAGCGACCGGACGCCTATCCCGAGAGCACCATGTTCGGCACCCTTCCCTCGTACGGCTTCTTCTGCCGGCACGTGAAGGGCCTGACGCTTCAGGACATCCATCTCCAGACCGCCACGCCGGACCATCGCCATGCCCTGGTACTGGACGATGTCGAAGACGTGGTAATCGACGCGCTAGATGCGCCGTTCGCCAAGGATAGCGTCCCCCTGCTGCGGCTGAACGATGCCGTGAACGTCGCCCTCCGCAATTGCCGCCCGCCGGAAGGGACAGACGTATTCCTCTCGCTCACCGGCAGCCGGACGAAGGCGGTCGCGCTATCCAACAACGACTTCGAAGGCGTGAAGACGATCGGCAGCCGTGCCCCGGAGGTGCCGGAGTCGGCTCTGGTCCTGTGGTCGAACCACGTGCCGAAGTGAATATAGGCGTGTAGGGTGGGGCTTGCCCCACCGGTTCTTTTGGCGCACGGTCTCGGTGGGGCAAGCCCCACCCTACGAATCAATTGTTAACCGTCTCGACCAGCGGCTCGAACAGGAACCGGTGCACAGGTTTATCGAATTCCTTCGCATCAGCCCCGGGGACATTCAACGCCTCGCCGTTCCGCACGGCGACCAAGTCCAGACTGGGCACCACAAGAACAATCTGGTGTCCGGCGCCTGCGCCCCAGAATGCATCTTTGGGCAGCTTGGCACAATCGCCGCTATTGTTGCTCCACCAGCCGATGGCACCGTTGCCGGGCGTCCCCGCGTCGCTGGTGATGAGACGGACCGCCTCTTTGCTGAGCAGTTGCTTGTCCTCCCAGTTGCCCTCGTGCAGCATGAGCTGGCCCACGCGGGCCGTGGCGCGGGCCGTGTAACCACCACCGCCCCAGGACCCGACCAGCGGCAAGCTGTCCACCATGAAGGTCTTGCCGTAGCCTGCCGACCAGTCGCTATCCGGCACCCCAAGGGGCCGCATCACCCGATCGCACAGCAGCGTGCGGATGTCCTTCACGGGGGCCTCCCGCAGCGCCGCCGTGGTGCAGTACGTGAGCATCGCAATGCCGGGATTGCTGTACGCGATTTTCGCACCCGGTTCGAACATGATCGGCGCTGCGTCACGGGAGAGCGTGAAGGGATCGCGGGGCACCGCGGGCTGTTTCCAGAAGTCGCCTTTCCAGCCTGTGAGCTTGTTGTGCGGCAGGTCGTCGGCCTCCGCGTCCTCGACACCCGAAGTGTGCGAGCCAAGCTGGCGCAGCGTGATCTTCGACTTGCGGGGGTCGTCCCTCCACTGAGGAACGTACTGGGTCGCCCGGTCGTCGAGCGCGATAAGACCATCGGTCATAGCCACGCCGAACGACACGCCCCCGACAATGGCCTTGGCCATCGAAGCCGTGTAGTGCTTCGTGGTCGGTCCATGACCGGGGCCATACCACTCATACACGATCTTGTCATTGCGGACCACCAGAAACCCCGTCGTCTTGCGGGCCGCCAGATTGGCTCTGAGCGCATCGAGCTTCTCACTCGACATGCCTTGGCTCTCCGGCGTGGCGGTCGGCCAACGGGCCTCTTCAGAAGAAGGCGAGCGGGCACTCCGACCTTCTCCCGTTCTCACCTTCTTACCCTCTTCTTTTGTTCGCAGATAGAGGACCGCATCGCCTTCGAAGGGGGCCTTGAACGCATGTTTGGCCCCGCCTGAAACCTCGGCGCCCGGCTGCGTGGTCCCTTCCACGGGATGCATCCATTCCACCTGCAGCGGCCCGGCAGCGGCAGACAGGTCCACCGCCACCTCCCCACCCTCAGGAAGATAGATCAGGTATTCCTTGCCCGGATTAGCTAAGCAAAACGTGGTTGAAGCCAATTCCGAATGGGGCGTCATGGCCGCCAGGTTCACCCGGTTGGCGTAGCGCCGCGTGTGGCCCAGGGCGCGGCGCAGCGGCTCGAACTTCGGGTCGAAGCGTTCCCCCAGCCCTGAGCCGTCGTAGGAGTCCATGAAGAGGGGGTTGTGCCCGCGCAGGAAGCTCCGCCACACCCAGCCGTGATTACCACCGAGGCCCCAAATGTGATCGGTGTCGAGCAGACTGACCTTACGGCCCTCCCACGCCGGCGGCGGGTCGCGGTAGCCATCCTGGCTGCCGGGCGAGATCCAGTCCGCCGGGCTGACGATCATCGTGGCCAGACGCTCGCCGCCGTGGCCCGTGATGCCCACCGGGTGCTGCTTGGGCTTCGTCTGCTCATAGTCCTTGACCGTCTGGGCCACCCACCAGTTCCACTCCTTGTTCCCGCCTTCGTTGATGACCTCGTAGAGCACATTGTCCAGGTCGTTCACCGTATCGACGACCTTGCGAATGTAGGCCGTCTGCAGGGCCGTGATGGCGGGGCTGGCCAGTGAATGCACCTCCAGGACATTGCCATCGCCGTTCAGGTCTCCCTTGATGCCGTTGATGTTGTTTTCGGGATGGAACGGATGACTGCGGTACGCCCAGGCGTCCGACACCTTGATGCGATGGTCGGCATGGCTCAGGCCCCAGCCCTCGAAGAGCATCACCGAAACGTAGATCCCGCGGTCGCCGGCAGCACGGACCCGGGCCCGCAGACGGTCGAAGTACGCGGAGTTGAACCTGGTCAGGTCGAACTTGGGCTTGCCGTCCAGGGCATTGCCCGGCCCGGTCCGCGCCCACGGCAGCGGGGCAACCTGGTGAACGAAATCCTTGCCGAGCTTGCCGTTGGCCCGCGTGTCCCACGTCACGGAATCCCACGCCCACAAGCGAATGAAGTTGTGACCGTAGCGTTGCAGAAAGTCGAGATAGGCCCCGAAGTCGAACGGCGCCGGCGCATCGGCCTTGTCCATGTCGATCAAGTTGTTCCAGGTGTGCGAGCCGGTGAGATAGACCGCCTTGAGCGAACCATCAGCGTTCTTGGTCCCATCGGTGAAGTAGCGCGGATTGCCCGGGTGAACGTGCAACGGCCCAGCAGCCTTCGCAGGCCGGTCGGCGCCGGCATGGACGATGGGACCGACCGTGAGAGACAACAGAACTGCCAGAAGACGAGCTGAGTTGGTTCTCATTCCGTTTTTCCTTTCATGTACTGACTGTGCTTATCGATCCACTGCCCGCGCGGGCGACTGTTCGGCGATCATGCGCGGTTCTCCCAGACAGCACGTGCGACGCGCAAGACGTTGCCGCCCAGGATCTTCTGAATGGCCTCGTCGCTGTAGCCCCGCTGGACGAGTCCGACGGTGAACAGGGGCCAGTTGGTCCACGCCAGGCTGGGATCGGCTCGGCCGGCCAGGGAACCTTCGGGCCAGAGGGCTTCCCAGCGGGCCGCGCTCCGCTGGCCCTCGGCGCGTTTCGGGATTTTCGCCCGCTCCGCCGCCGCGTTCCGCGATTCATAAGCGAGGTCGGTGCCGATGGCAACGTGCTCGACGCCAAACTTCTTGGCCACATGGTCGAGGTGATCCAGGAATGTGCCGATGTGGCCCACCCCGCCGAGAAAACCCGAAATGCAGCAGATACCCACCAGCCCGCCGGTGTCGCAGATGGCGCGGATGACGTCATCGGGTTTGGAACGAATGTGGCGGTGCACTACCTCCGCGGTCGTATGGCTCGCGACCATCGGCTGCTTCGAGGCCTGGGCGGCTTCGAGACTCGTGCGCCAGCCGGAATGTGCCACATCCACGATCACGCCGACGCGGTTCATCTCACCGATAGCCGCCCGGCCGAAATCGCTCAGACCGCCATCGGTCACCTCGCCGCAGCCATCTCCCAAGGGATTGCGGCGGTTGTACGTCACGTGCATCATGCGAATGCCAAGCTGTTGGAAGACCCGAATGAAGCCCAACTCGTCGCGCACGTTGTCCCACCGCTGGCCCAGCGGTACGCCGTTGGCGCTGAAGTACAGACACAGCCGACTCTGTTGTTTCGCGGCGACGATATCCTCCGGACAGACGGCTTTGAACAGCTCGTTTCGCAGCAGGTCGGTAACAAAGGTGAAGCGAGCCAATCGCTTGATCAGGCACAGCGGATCGTTGCTCTCCTCTCCCGCATTCTGGAAGATGCACGTCACACCCGCGGCGCGGAAGGCCTCCAGGAATTCCTTGCGCTCCCGCTCCACGGTGGCATAACGGATCATCAGCGACTCTTCGCGCAGGTCGCTCAGTTCCGCCTCCGAGGCGCCTTCTTCCATCGCCCGGCGGATCAGGTCGCCGTCCGGCGCGGCACGCGGGGCGAAGCCATAGGATTCAAAGACCAGCGAGTTGGCGTGGAGTTCCAACCCGTGCTCCAGGTCTCTCTGGCTGGGCTTCAAAATGTCCAGGGCAGCCTCGCGGGCCTTCCGGATCGTTTCGTTCGGCGGCGCGAGCGGCGCCGTAGTGGCGGCGCACGCGGGACGGATGCCGGACGACAGCGCTGCGGCACCCAGAGAGGCCACGCCCGTGGAAGTTTTCAGGAAACCACGACGGGACAGATTCTGAACCTTCATGGCTTGAGGACGAGCAGAACCGGGTTTCATTCCGTTCTCCTTTCTTAGAGCATCTAACATAATGAATGTAAGTATGTCATTGCGAGGAGCGCAGCGACGAGGCAATCTCAATCTCACGCGTGGGTAGATTGCTTCGCTGCGCTCGTAATGACATAGCCATTTCCTGCTTGCCCGTTTCTCACTCTGTGAGACACTCTTCTATCGATTACTGGCGTTTTCCCAGCCAACAGGCGTGCCTACTCGGCGATCCGTATGCCCACGCCGTTCGTCACGGTCAATTGGAGGGCGGCTGCATCCCGCACGACCTGATCGTGGAAGCGGACCTGTTCGAACGTGACGTTTTCAACGGGTCTGCGAGCGTCGTACCCCTGGATGAGCGACACGGGCATCTTGCCGCCCACCAGGGCGATGTTGCGAAAGACCACGTTGCGGATGCGGCCGCGGTTCGCGTCTTGCGCCGTGCGCTCTTCGTCGCTCAGGAGGCTGAGCGGCAGCCAGGGACCACCGCCCGGCACTGGTTGGCGCTGGGGATTGCTGCGGCTGTAGGGCTTGGGGCAGTCCTGGCTGTAGATGGACAGGCCGACGCGCAACTCCAGGAGCTTATCGCTCGCGTCCTCGACGCGGATGTCCTCATAACGGATGTCCTCCACCGTGGCAAAGTCGGCGTTGTGAACGCTCAGCACGGCTCCGCCCTCCACACGAATGATGTCGCAATCCCGGACAACCACGTCGCTCACGCGTGCGGTGCGCAGCTCGAAACCGATCTCCATAGCATTGCCCCATTCGGCATTCCAGAAGACGGTGTGCGCGATGCGCACGTCCCGGACGTCCCAAGCGCCGCTGCGGTCGCCGTGGGCCTTCAGCGCGATGCAGTCATCCTTGGTGCGCAGGAAACAGTCTTCCACGCGCACGTTCCGGCTGGCGCAGATATCGATGCCGTCATCGTTGTCGCGCCAACTCACGAGCTTGATGTTGGCGATGCGCACCTGCCGGCATTGCCAGGGCACGAGGGTCCACCCGTAGGCGCCCAGCACGAGGAAATCCTCCAGGCGCACCTGGGCACAGTCGGTGAAGCGGAGAAAGGTCTTCTTCTCGGTGCGCCCGGTGGCATCGAAGAGGCCCCGCCCGAACACGCGGATGTTCCGCGCGGACTGGGCTGTGATCGTGCCATGCACGACGGCGCCGGGCTCGAGATAGAGACTCTGGCCGGAAGCCAGCGTCAGCTCGCCGACTTCATGAATCCGGCCGCCCGTGAAACGACGCACCCCGGGCGTCCCCGGCGCGGGAATGTCCCGCTCCCGCGCATCGGCAAAGAGGAACAGGGGCCGGCGGATGTCGCCGTTGATCTCGATACTCAGTTTGATCGGACCGGGGAGGCGAAGCTGCAATGTCCGGCCCTGCAGGGCAGGCCGGAGGCCGTGCCGCAGTGGGCGAACCTCCACGCGCTTGACCTCGTGCCCCACCTCCACGGCGATGTCCACCGGCCCGCCGCACGCGAACCACGCGATGTCGCCCCGTTCGGAGCGGATGACGTGCACCGGCTGCCCGCCCGCCGTGACGCGATAGGTTTCCGACGACGGCAGCGCCGCCGGGAACGGATAGGTCGTCACCTCACTGGAGCCTCTTGCCACGTCTGCCGCCGGCCGGCTCGATCCGGCGCGAGCAGAAACGATGTGGCCCACAGTCAGAGACAACAGGACCGCCAGAAGACGAACCGAGTAGGTGCTCATGCTCTTTTCCTTTCCCGTAGACTGACTCAAAGGGCATCCACGACAAACGGCGGGCGGCCCGCACGGGTCAAGAGCGCATCGGCCGCGGCGCTGCCCGCGAACCGTTCGGCCTTCGGGTCCAGCGACAGCCGTGCCCCCAGCGTGGCCTCCTGCTTTTCCAGATCCATGCCGTTGCGGGTCAGGTGGTCACAGAACAAGTCGAACCGCCCAGCCAGAAGCGGGTTGTCGCTCACCGCCTGCCGGATGCGGTTCAGGGGCAGTCTCGCGCCCAGCCGGTGCGAGATCATCGCGGTATGGCACAGGCTGCTCGAGATGTGTCCTTCCAGGACATCCGCTGTCAGTTTCTTGTGGTCGCGCGTCCGGATGGCCTCCAGCCAACTCGTCCAAGTGAAGTGATCCCCCGTGCCCCACCCGCGTCCATACGGGGAAGCTTCCTTATCGAAGCGGCGCATCACCTTGCCGGACGGGTCGAGGGCCACGATCACGTAGCCCCCGTTGACCACGATCATCCTGCCCCCTTCGCCAACCACTTCCACGCCGATGCCCGGTCCCCCGCTGCCCTCCCCCCAGGGACCGTCCAGCACGTCCATGTTCTTCCCCCAGAGCGACGCGGACGCCTGGTACTCCTTGGACTTGGGGAGTCCACGGACCTCGAACAACAGCGGCGGGCCATCGTAGGCGTGGCACACCAATTGGGTGTTGGGTGTCTGGCCGTCGTCGTCATACGCGAGCCGACCGCCTATGCTGATTACCCGCGGCGCCAGGGCCGAATAGCCCAGGAACCACCGGGCGATATCCACCTCGTGAATCCCTTGGTTGCCCAGGTCCCCATTGCCGTAATCGTAGATCCAGTGCCAGTCGTAGTGGAGCTTCTCGCGCGTCAAAGGCTTCAGCGGAGCCGGTCCGGTCCACAGGTCGTAGTCCAGCCCCGGCGGGATCACTCCTTTGCCCACCTTGCCGATCGACATCCGCGGCTTATAGCACGTGCCGCGCGCGTACCGGATCTTCCCGAGATTGCCTGCCCGGACCCAGGCCACCGCTTCGATCAGCTCGGGGTGCGCCCGGGCCTGTGTGCCCGCCTGGACCATGCGGCCGTAGCGTCGCGCGGCCTCGACCATCTGCCGCCCCTCCGAGACATGGTGCGAGACCGGCTTTTCGACAAACACGTCCTTCCCCGCCTGGCAAGCCCAGATCGTCGCCAGCGCGTGCCAATGATTCGGCGTGGCGACGGTGATCGCGTCGATCTCTTTCGAGGCGATCAGGTCGCGCACGTCCTTGAACCCGCGTACCGAGTGTCCGTTCGCCTGGGCCTTTTCCACATTCTGACCGAGAATAGCGGGATCGACATCGCACAAGGCCGCCAAACGGAACCCCGCCACGCGGGTCGCCTGGTGAATGTGTGATTGGCCTCGGCCGTTCAGGCCCACCACTCCTACGCGCACCGCGTCGTTGGCGCCGAGCACACCCGATCCCCTTCCCGCAATCACGGTAGCGATCGTTCCCAGCGCAGCTTTGACCAGAAAGCTGCGGCGGTTGAGCGTGAATACCGCCCTTTTGGGCGCGGCGTTCGAAGGCGTCACGGAGGCGACATGGGCGTCTGCGGCAACAGGATCATGGTGGACTGTGATGGCCCGTAGTTCGCTCTTCAGAGATTCGGGTTTGGACATAGGAGACTCCTCATCATCGTTTTGCTGACACATCATGCCTCTTAGAGCAAAGAAACGCCAGAGGCATTCAGGACCCGTACCTCGTATCCTTCCAGCGAGAGGTCCTTGCCCTCCAGGCGCACCCTGACGGCGTTCCCATGCTTGTTGATCAGCATGATCTTCTGCCGGGAGGCCAGCACCTCGAGATCATCGGAGGACGACTTCGTCTGGTACAATGAGGCGCCCGGCCCGAAATACTGGTTGGTGGAGGTGAAAAGAGAAATCAAGAACATGCAGACTACGCCACGCACCGGCACTTCCGTCATTGCGGTTCCCTCTCTCTCGCTGGAGCAGCTTCGAGGGTGGCCATGAGATTCTGGAGGTAGAAGAGATCACCCACGGGGACCACAGGCGTGTCCAGGGCTTTCGCCAATTCATCGCGGGACGCGTGCAGAATCTGAGCCTTGGCCTGGAACAACGCGTGGGTCTGGTGCAGTGGAGTGATCCCGTTCTCGTGCTGCACCTCCTCGTTATGCCCGACCATCCAATAGGGCGCCATGCGGGTGTAGCGCTCGATGGCTTCCTGAACCTTCTCCGGAGCGTTCTGGCGCAGATAATCCGAAAGTTCCGGAACCAGATTCATGAAGTTCCAGGCCGTAATCAGGGTGTAGAAGTATTGATCACTCTGCGCGGCGCCCGTGTCCGCCGGCACGTCCCACCGGAACGTCTGGGCCCGGAGCCGCAGCAACCGATCCAGCTCCTGCTGTTGCGTGGCATAGGGCCGGCCGGCCATCTTGGCCAATTCCACGTAGCCGATGTAGCCTGCGATGTAGGCGTTGTGAACGTGCGGAAATGCCAGGAGAAACTTGTCGGAGGGGGTGGCACCGATCACGCCGGAGGCTTGCTCGAAAACACTGGCGGGGTCGGCCAAACCTGCCTGCGCGTATTTCCACATGGCATAGACGTTGTGAGGCGGCTTACCCCAGCCGGGGAACGGACTGGCCGTGAGAGGTCCGAAGTCGTGCTCGAAGATCCTGGGCGTGGAGGGCGGATATGCGAAGGGCTCGCGCGGCGCTCCGTCCGTGAACCCGATGTGCACGTACTTGTAAGGAGGAAAGGTGGCGTATTCCTGCCGGAGATACCGACGCACCTGGTCCTGCATTTCGGCCGGCAGGTGAGGCAAGGCACGCAACAGCGTCACCAGCATATCCGCGGGATTGTGCCAGTAGTGGAGCAGATGCTGACCCAATCGATTCACCGCCAGGAAGTCGATGAGCCCGATCTTGGCAAAACCCGCCTGCAAATGTCCCCCGTCCAGAATCTTCCTGACCTCCGTCGCCAGCCGCTCTCGCAGGGCTGTCTCGGACAGGGGTTCCGGTGCCGTCTCTCCCGAACGGGTGCGCGCTACGGACAATACTGGAGCGCCGCTGCCCAAACCCTCGGGACCGAAAGCGATGATCGCATTGCCCCGGTGCACGTACATTCTTCCGTCGTAGATCGTCGGCCCGACATTATCCCCGTGCGCCCAATACATGGGTTTGATCTTCGCCGGCCCCACGCTCCAAAGGTACGGACCGACCTGGCTGTTGTAGCCGGCGGGCAGGGTGCTCGTCTCGAATCCGTCGCCCGTCATGTGTCGCCACTGCCGCCGGCCGTCGGTTTCGGGAAAGGCCGTGTTGGCGACAGACAGGTCCGCACTGCCCACAAAACGGTCGTTGCACAAGTTCCAGTAGACAAACTTCCCGCCCGCCGAAATCCCCACCGGCTCATCTCCGGGCCAGAAGCCGCTCTGACCGGACGTGCTCGAAACCGGCAGACTCAGGAAAGGCGTGCCATATTTCCAACCGATCAGCACCGCTCCCGGGATGCTGGTCCCCACGGCGTGACTGAGACTGCGAAAGTAGATCACATTATCGTGACCGCTGACCAACGGGGGATAACACGTGCCGCCATGTGTCCACGCCCACAGCATCGGGGCGGCATCCGTGGTCCCATCGTTATCCAGATCAAAGGCGACTTCTTTGCCGGTCCTGCGATCCAGAACGATCAGGCTCCGTCGCCAGGGATACCGCTCAAACCAGTCCGGGATCGTGCCGCCGTTGGGGTTGGTGCGAATATCAACGGTCGGCTCGCCGGCCGCCCAGTCGCCCGGCTCTGTTCCCCGGATCCCCGGCAGGTTCTTCGCGGTCCGGTTGCCCGAGAAGAGCCAATCGTTCTGGAATCCCACCAGGCCCTTTTCGACCTCGGTTCGGGTGAACAGGACGACCTCTTTATAGATCACGGGCCACCAGGAATGCCAGCCCAGGCCGGGGAGCTTGTCCGAGCGCCAGACCTGTGTTCCCGTCCGGGCGTCCAGGGCATACGCGCACGCGTCTTGCGAACCAAAGAAGACAATGCCGTCCTGGTACGCGGCAGACTGCAGAATCTGTCCCCCGGTCGGGTGCTTCCACACCAGCTTTCCCGTGCTCGCCTCCAGCGCGTACATGCACCCGTCGCGGCTGCCGGCATAGACAAGTCCTCCAACCACGAGCGGACTCGTGTGGAATCCTCCCGCGGCACTGAACGTCCAGAGCCCCTGGCCGGTGTCGGCGTCGAGGGCATGGATCTTCCGATCCAGTCCGCCCACGTAGACCCGGCCGCCGGCGTAGGTCGGGGAGTGCCCCAGGGGAAGCTCGGTGGGATACACCCACAGCTCGGCGCCCGTATCCGCCGCAAAGGCGTACAGCCCCCGCGCGGTCGAGAGGAACAGTCTTCCCGACGCCGCGACGATCTGCACCTTCTGCGAGATATACGGCTCGACGGGCTTGACCCAGATCGGCTTCAGCGCTCCGGGGGCGGCATCGGGCACCCACGACGTCCGCTGCGGATTGGCCCCCGCCGTGACCCACCCTGGAGAAGCCGCCGCAGACGTCACGCTCATCGAAGCCCAAGACGTGAGCAGCGTCACACACATCACAATCCAAGCCTGTCCCAATGGGTTCCGTCTCATGGTTGTTGCCTCACTCTCGGGTCTTTCCATAGATAAGAGCCGTGTCATAACTGCGCGGTGTCTTTCCGCCATACTCGGCATGGAAGAATGGCACAGCGCCGGTGAAGGCCGGGACCGAGTCCGGCTTTCCCAGCAGCGCTGCCGCCAGGTGCAGCAGGGCCTGCGCTTCGTTATTGCCCAGCCGACAGAACAAATGCCGCTTACTGGGCACGAACCAGCCCTGTTGTACACGCTGCTTCAGGATATTCTGGCCGATGACCTGAGCCTGATCCAGGAAAGCCGTGTTCCCGCCGACACGGTGTAGCTCCAGCAACGCGATGATCAGGAACGGATCGGCCGAGGTGTTCGGAAAGTGCAGCGCCGGTTGCGTCTGGGGCGTCGCGCCGATGTCGCCCCAACCGTTGCCTTGGGCGATATTACGCGCCATTTCCCATAGGAACGCCTCCCGCGATTGGCGGAACGCCCAGGCATAGATCCACAGATGGGCGGGCCCCGGATGTCCCGCGCGAAGCACCCGGCCTTTCGGCCCGAAATAGCCGTCCTTCTTGCACACGTATCCTTCCATGCTCGTGCCGTCGGTAAGCATGGGGATGAACGTATTATCCTTCGCGCGGTAGGCCGATTTGCCCCAGGCGGTCAGCTCTTCGACCGCCCACCGGGTGAAGTCCCGACCGGCCCCGCCCAACTGGTCCCCCAGCAGCAAACGGGCGACCTGGGGCTCCACCTCCGGCGTGTTGCCATAGCAGGGAAACAGCGTGCCCTCGACCACCCGGTGGCCGGGGAAATCCGCGCCGTACTGGTACTGCGCGCGGTCGCCCCGGATTTTGCCCACGTCGTCACACCAAGCCGACTGACACTGACTGAACTGGTATCCGCCCAGCCCGGTCTTGGGGTCGCGGGTCTCCACATAGCGATGCGCCAGGCGCTTGGCCCAGACCGCAGGTTCAGGGGTGCCGCCGAGCTTCGAGAGCAACCCCGCCGCATAGCAGAGATCGCTGCCGGCGTTGTGGAAGGTGAGCCCCTGCCCATCGAAGAATACCGCGCCGCCACGATATTCGTTTTGCCACAGCAGTCCGCGCTTCTTCGGGCTGGCGTGACGGTTGAAGTCCAGCCGGGCCCAGTCGAGGACATGCCCGCTCCAGATGTTCTCGATCAGTTGCCGGGTCGCCTCGGGATTGGCCTCCCACATCAGCTCGTAGTGCGGGAAGAAGCACTTGAGTTCATGAACGCGACCGCTGCCGTCCGGATTGCCCATGATGACATCATCGGTCGCATTGTAGGCCAGGTGTCCGCCCCAGGCGAGCAGGCCCCCGTTGTTCTCCGTGCCGTAGCGCAAGTGATCGAACGCATACCGCAAGGCTTCGAGAGCCGTCTCTCTGTAGCGCGGCTCGCCCGTCAGACGGCTCAAACCATCGAGCGTGCGAAAGAGGCCCTGCTGGCTGGCCAGATTGCACAGGACCCATTCCTTGCCGTCGGCCCATTTCCACTTCCCCGGCTCGCGCGTGTCCACGTTGAGGCCATCGACAAATAGCGGCGTCGGCTTGCCGTAGGTGTCGCGACCATGCGTGAGAACCTGGTCCGCAAATTGACGCACGGCAGCCAGATAAGGCGAGGCATCGGATGCGACCCGGGCCGAGGGCAGTTGCGCTATCTGGGAGCTCGTCTTCGTCGCCGCGACAATCATCCCCGCCAATTCGGCACGGGCCTTTTCATAGGCCGCCGGGTCTTTGTCCCATTGGAACCACGACTCGGTCAGCCGGCGCACGATCTTCTCCGCCTCTGCGGATTTGCCCAGCCGGTCCAGCAGCGCCAGGTATTCGTAATCCTCGATGGCATCACGCAGGGCCTTGAGGCGAATGGTCGGCACGATGCCCTCATAGCCAACCGCCCGGGCGGGATAGACCAGCGACCCTTCGCCATTGAACCGAACACCCTTGTCGCCCTGCTGAAAGACGCCCCGGCCGGTGTAGACAGGCGCATGCTGCCAGGGGTCGTCCGTCTCCCGCCAGTGGGACATGCCGCCCCAATAGAGCAGGCCCTTCATGTGGTCGCGCCAGGCCATCCACGCGGGCACACGGTAGTTGAGCAGCGGATAGTCGATATGCCACCATGGCGTGGGCTGACCCTGGCATAGCGCGGTGTACGCCCAGACCGTCTCGCCGAGGGCTTGCCGCTTCGCGGCACTGTCCTGGCGGTGCAGCGAAAAGAGCGGACACCAGATGTCTACCGCCCCATACAGATCGCCCCAGGCGCTGTCCGCTCCTCCCTTACCCGGCTCGGTCCAGGTCTGCTCGACAACCATGACCTTGACGACAGACTTGGCCTCCCGAATCGCCCGGCCCCACTTCTGTACGTATTCATAGTCCTCGCGCGTATTCGGCTCGTCCTTGAGATAGACGTAGAAAACAACCTGGGGCCGATCCATCTCCTTCGCCATGTGATCAAACGCCGCCAGCCACGCGTGCAGCTTGTCGCGCTGAACCTCGGGGTCTTTGAGGACGCTCGATGGATGGGGAACCTGCACGGCGTTGACGTGATAGCGGTCCACGAACTCCCGCAGTGCCCGCACCTGCTCGGCGGGGATTCGGAATGAACCGTCACTCTGCGCCACCGGGCGCAGCGTCTCGGCCGGCGGGGTCGCATTAAGGCGATGGTCGCGGAGCAACCGTGCGCACTGTGTTTCTACCGCCGTCCAATCCGATGGCTCCGGCTCTACTTTGCCCCCCTTGGCCCGCTGGCGATGATAGTCCCGCAGCCGCTGGGCCGGCGAGCCGAAGGCCGTGACTAAGCTGGGCGTCTGCGGCAGTGTGAAGTCCCACACCGCCAACGTGACAGGCACCTCGAGACTCTTTTCGCCCTCGCAAGTCACGCGATAAGTGTCGCGGTACTCGCCTGCGGCGGCCTTGGCCGGCACGTACAGGTCTACCCAGAAGCCGTGCGTCTCGTTGGAGGGCAGGTCGAAGGGTATAGCCTGTAGGGTGGGGCTTGCCCCACCGATCTTCCCCCGCTGAACGGGGATCAACGGGTCTGGATACCAGTCCGGCTTGAAGGCTTCGTTGCGATGGGTCCCCACTTCCAGATGAAGCTGATGTTGGCGATAAAGTCGGCTCTCCGAGGCGCGCAAGATCGCTTCGCCGGGCCCGCGCAAGTCGCGCGCTTCCACGCGGATGCCTTGGACCGGCTCATCCGCGCGCAGGAGAATCTGAAAACTCACCCATTCGTTGCGCGCCGCCGCGATCTTGACCGCCGCTTCGCGCCCCGGCAATTCGCTGCGCAGCACGTGCCGGGTTTCCGTGACCGTCCACGCGCGCCAATCGGCGTGAGCGGCCTGAGCAGCCGTAAGGAACAACAGGACTGTCAAGAGACACTTAGAACGAACCTTCATCTCTATCTCCTTTCCTGCGCGAACTGTGGGGCCACATTCCGGCCCTGCCGATCGCGCAGCATAGCGCTGTCGATCACTTCTCCCTGGGCCGTCATGGCCTGGACGGTCACCTTCTTGCCATCGACAGTCAGCGCGAGGAAGAAGTACGGAGCCTTGTCGTATACCTTGTCCGCGCTGCGCGCGGGGTGGTGAAGCCGATAGCCGCCGGACTTGTCGTTGTCGAGCTTGATGCGGCCCAGGTAGACATCGCCGGGGATGGCGCGGTTGGTGTACGTGAGGTCGTACAGGCTGCCGCCGCCACCGGCCGCGAGGAGGTAGGAAACGCCTTTACGGAAGGTGCGGTAGTAATTGTGGTCGTGTCCGTAGATGACCGCCGTGACGTTGCACTTCGCGAGCAGGTCCACCATCGGATGATTCGGGTTGTCCTCGTGAATCCCGACGCTGAACAACGGCAGGTGCTGGAACACGAAGATATTGTCCATGTCCCGGCCCGCCTTGAGTTGCTCTTCGAGCCATGTCATGTGTCTGCCGGGATAGACCTCGACCCGTTGTCGCTGCTGGGTCGCCGTCAGGTCGCTGATCAACCCGATCACGATGAACAGGTTATTGCGATACGTGAAGCTGTACCAGTCGTCCGGCAGATTGTAGAAGGCCTTCCACCGCTCGAATCCGTCCGCGTCCGGGCGCCGGTCTTTGGTCCCGCTGTTCTTTCCGATCTCGTGGTTGCCGATGACCGGCCAGCACGGGTGACGCGCCAGGAACCAGCCGCTCTGGCGTTCGAGGTCATTGTAGTCTCTGATTCCCTCGGGCCCCGCGCCGCGATGAACCAGGTCCCCGGGGAGCACACAGAAATCGAAGCCCGTCTTCTCGGCCTGCCGGACCACCTCATTGAACTCCTTGCCGCCGAACTCCCGGTCGCTGACACACACAAACGTAAGCGGCCCGGTCTGCCGCGCCGGGTCGGCACAGAGCCTCCCCATCAGGGGCTTGGGGTCAAAGGGGCGTTTCGGACCGTTGTACGGTGTCGTATTCGGTTCGGCCCCCCTCTCTTCACAGAATGCTGGGGCGCTCAGGATTAGCGCCACCACCAGTCCAACGACCAGCCTCGCGTGTTTCATTGTGGCACCCTCAAGATTGATGCTCCGAGCCGGGAGGACCACCGCAGTCCTCCCGAACCGCGCCCCATCATAAAGCCCGGCGTAAGTGACGACAAGAAGAAGGTACCAAAGGTGCAAAGGGTGGGAAGAGTGAGAAGGGTGAGAATGCGTGAACGAGAGGATCGCCCACTCTTCGTACCCTTCCAACTCTTCACACCCTTCACACCCCTCTGATTCTTCTCGCCTTGATTTGTCCGTTGGGGGCGCGGTATAATAACCCTGCTTTGGAAGGGAGTAGTTACGTCGGGCATTACGACATTTCGAGAGGACGGTATGCGACGCAAAGGTTTCACCCTGATCGAGCTACTGGTGGTCATCGCGATCATCGCGATCCTGATGGCGGTCCTGATGCCGGCCTTGCAACGGGCCCGGGAGCAGGGCAAACGGGCGGCGTGTCTGAACAACGTCAAGACCCTGGCCCTGGGCTGGATGATGTACGCCGACGAAAACGGGGGCAAGATCCCGCGGGCCAACGTCACCGAGGACCCGGCGGTCAAGCACTGCTGGATTCGCAAGCCCGCCGGGACGCTCCCCGTCGACGCCCCCAAGGAGGTGCAACTGCAGGCGCTCCGCGACGGCGTGCTCTTTCGCTACGTACCGAATGTCAAGGTCTTTCGCTGCCCCGTGGCCAAGAGCATGGAGATGCGAACCTATAGCTGCATCCACGCTATGAACGGGGCCGATATCGGCCAGAATGCGCCGATGATCCGGAAGATCGACGAGATCAAGCAACCGGGTATGCGCATCGTCTTCATCGACGACTACGGGGAAGACTGGGACGCGTCGTGGACCGTCCACTACAACCAGCCCAAGTGGTGGAACCCGATCCCCATGCGACACGGCAAAGGCACGGTGGTCTCACACGTCGACGGACACTGCGAGTTCTACAGTTGGACCGATGCCCGCACGATCGACTGGGCCCGCCTGAGCTGGGCGGAGGCCGAAGCCCAACGCGCCGGCCCGCTCACGACCCAGCCCGGCAACGAGGACCTCGAGAAGATCCAGAAAGCCTACTGGGGCAAACTCGGCTACGTGCCGTAGCATCGGCATCTTGCCCATGAGTATCACGGGCGTCCCGCCCATGTTCTTGGCAGGGAGACATCATAGTTTCTCCCTGTTTGACACACCTGATGCAAAGGAGTTGTTTGGAGGGAGTTGATATGGGTGTTCGGGGAAGATGTTGTGTGGCCATCTGCCTGCTGTGGCTGGGGGCAGGATGCGCCAAAGAACCCGAAAAACTGCGAGGTCATGAGACACCGCGAGACGAGTTGCAGAAAGCCGCGCGCGCAGGCGATCTGGAAAGTGTGCGCTCGCTAATCGCGTCAGGTGCAGATGTCAATTCAAAAACGACAGAGGGGGTAACAGCGCTCCACGAAGCAGTGCTTTGGCGTCACAAAGAGGTGGTCGAATTTCTCACTAGCACGGGGGCTAACGTAAATGTCAAGACAGAGTACGGCGACACACCCTTGCATTACGCTGCAACATCGAATCGCCGCGATGTAGCCGAACTGCTTACTGCAAAAGGCGCTGATGTCAACGTGAGAACGGATACGGGTAGGACTCCTCTTCTCGAAGCGTGCGCTGCTGGTTATCAGGATATCGCTGACCTTCTTGTCGCCAACGGCGCGGATGTCAACGTGACTGACGTTGAAGGGAAGACACCGTTGTATGAGGCGGCTACATACGGCGAGGAGGGCATCGTTACGCTTCTTCTCGCGAAAGGGGCTAACGTCAACGCCACATCAGCGAGCAGGTCAGCGCTATGCGCAGCGGCGCGCGGAGGACATCGGAATATCGTTGAATTCCTTGTTGCCAGGGGTGCCGATATCAACGCAGAGACCAATGGGTTTACGGCGCTGCACGGAGCCGCCATCGCTGATGACGGCATCGCCCTCGCTCAGTTTCTTATTGGCAAAGGCGCAGAAGTCAATGTGGGTGTCAGCACAGGCTACACCCCGCTCTATGCGGCCATCGACCGTATGCACTCCAGTGTGGCAGAGTTGTTGCTTGCCCATGGTGCCGATGTGAACACTCAGACCCCTGATGGTCGCACGCCCCTATCGAGGAGTATCGAGACTCATGATGATCGTCTGGCCGCGATGATCATTGCCAAGGGTGCCAACGCGAATGTGATGATTCCATCATGTGGAACCGCGTTGCACATTGCGGCCTCCAAAGGCTTCCCCAAAGACGTTGTGGAACTGCTCATCGCGAAAGGTGCCAACGTGAACGCCAGGACGGAATATGGCGAGACCCCGTTACACCAAGCGATTCGATGGGGTCACGGAAGCGTTGCCGAGGTTCTCATCGCTCATGGTGCAGATGTCAGCGCACGGACGAAGGAAGGCCAGACCCCGTTGGACTTTGCCTACCGCACGGCACCGCCTCTTGTGGACCGCCTGCGCGCCGCCGGGGGTAAGGAGGGTAAGGAGCCCCGCAGGTAGCAGATAGGGCACCAAACATCTTGAAAGGGAGCGGCCCCCCGAGTATGATGGTATACGGCCGCAAGCAGCAACAATGTCCGCAAGAATAACGGGGAGTTTCGGAGCACACGCCTCCGTCACGGGCAAACACCTGCCACGGGGGCAATCCACTCGTACCACCGTGAGGGCTCGCAGGTTATGGGGGATACGGCATATTGGTCGCGATCAACGCGTGGCGCCGCGAGGGGAAAGATGCGCGTTCCTCCTTGGGGAGCCGCTTTTACCCTAATCGAGTTGCTCGTGGTCATCGCCGTGATTGCTTTGCTCATGGGCTTGCTGGTGCCGGTCCTGAGCCGGGCCCGGGAGAAGGCCCGGCGGGTCGCCTGCATGGGGAATATCCGACAGTTCATCGTCGGCATCCAGGTCTATGCCGGCGACTATCGCGAATGCCTTCCTCTCGGCCTGTCGGATGCTCGGGAGCCGGAAGACGAACATACCCCCATCCTCTCCCGGACAGTACGGAATGCGCTGGTGGGGATCATCGGCGATGAACGCAGTCTTGCGTGCCCCTGGCTGCGCGAGCCCTTCAATCAGCGCGGCGGATGGTACTACATCTATGAGGGTCAGAATTATGGTTACGTGCTCGGGTACAACTATCTGGGCGGGCATAAGGGCACACCCTGGCCCCTGCTGGGACCGGCGAATGCCGAGTGGGTATCGCCCCAAAGGTCCTTTGATACACCCTCCAAACCGATCGTGACGGAGTTGAATGCCTGGTCCACGGGCGAGTTGAAGACCTTTGCCCCGCACGGGGCCCGCGGGGCAATCCTGGAGGCCGGCGACACGGGCAATATGAGTGTGGAGGGCGCTCCTTCCCAGCAGATCGGTGCCGCCGGCGGGCACATCGGGTGTTTGGATGGGTCCGCCTCCTGGAGACACATCCGGGACATGAAGATCTATCGCGGCTCGCGCCGCTGGGAGGAGAGCGGCTGCTTCACAACCTGGTGACAACAATACGGGTGCATACATGCCTTCTCATAAACTCATGCTGATCTCCGTGCTGGTCATAGTGGTGGGTTTACCGACCGTTCCAGTGGCAGCCGATGACTGGGCCAATTGGCGCGGACCCCGGCACAATGGCATCTCCGCGGAACGCCATTGGGGCGGTGAGTGGGCGACCTGCACGCCGAAAGTCCGTTGGACGCAGACGGTGGGCACGGGATTCTCGTCGCTGGCGGTGGCCGAGGGACGCGTCTATACCCTGGGCAATCGCGAGCTTCTCGTTGGCACGACCAAGAAGACGCACGACGTAGTCTATTGCCTGGATGCCAGCAGCGGGCAAATCCTCTGGACCTACTCGTATGAGGCGCCTCTATCTCCCGACAGCTACGAGGGCGGCCCGAGCGCGACCCCGACCGTGGCCGATAGCAGGGTGTACACGCTTAGCAAACGAGGCATAGCTTATTGCTTGGATGCCAAGACCGGCGCCGTCGTGTGGCAATGCGACGTAGTCGCCAGGCATGGGACGCGGGCGCCGACCTGGGGATTTGCCGGATCGCCCTACCGGCACGGAGATCTCGTGATCTACAATGCCGGCACGCACGGTCTGGCCCTGCGTGCAGCGGACGGGACGCTGGCCTGGAAAACCGGGACGGATCGCCCCGGCTACTCCACCCCAGTGCCGTTTGTTTCCGGGGGCCAGGAGAGCCTGCTCCTCATGGGAGAGAAGACGTTTGCCGCCATCCTCCCCCAGACCGGCAAGGTCTTGTGGGAATATCCGTGGGTCACCAGCAATCAGGCAAATATTCCCGACCCGGTGGTGGACGCCAACCAGGTCTTCATCTCCACGGGTTATCAGAAAGGCTCGGCATTGTTCGAGGTGGCGGCGGGTCGGGTCACGCAACTTTGGTTCCAGAAGAATATGCAGACTTGGCTCAACACCGCCGTGCTCTGGCAGGGCTACTTGTACGGTCCCAATGACAGCGGCAAAGCCCTGACCTGTGTGGAGTGCAGCACGGGGCGGATCGTGTGGACCAAGACGGGCTTCGGCAACGGCAGCGTGACTCTGGCCAACGGCAAGCTCATCTTCCTCAGCGAGGCTGGGCAATTGTGCATCGTGCCGGCCTCGCCCACCGGCTACCGAGAGACTGGCAAGGGCCCGATCCTGACCGGCAGGTCCTGGTCCGTGGCGGTTTTAGCCAACGGAAAGATCTATGCCCGCAACGCCGCGGGCACGGTCGTATGCGTGACGCTGGAAACAACTGCGCCCAAGGTCAACGCCGGCAACAGCATCATTACCTGGCTCAAAGCCGGCACGGCCACCGTGGACCTGCGTGGAACCGTGGTGGACGATACCAAAGACATCACCACAATTCGCTGGTCGGTAGTCTCGTCGCCGCCCCGCTCTCCCGTCGTCTTCGCGAACGATAAGGCGGCCGCCACTATGGCCACCTTCGCCAAAACAGGGTGGTATGTCCTGGAGTTGTCGGCGCTCGATGCCACCGCCCAGGCCGGCTCCGACCGCATCGAAGTCCGGGTGTACGCCGACCGCTGCGAAGCGGCCCAGAAGAATCCCAGTCGCACCTCTGTCGCCGCCTCGTACGACTTTGACAAGGACTGCATAGAAGACTTCCGCGACTTCGCCGTCTTTGCGGCCCAATGGCTGAAGATAGCGGATTTCCAGGACCTGGCCACGTTTGCAGCCGAGTGGCTGGCGGATACCTCGCTGACGGCCGACGCCCTCTATGACGCCGGCCCGATAGTCTTGCCGGTGGGACAACTAGGCTCCAATCCGTAGGCCCTTTCCCTGGCGTCTCCTCCAGGACGCCGATCTTTTGCCAGACGGACAGACCCTACTTCTTCCGGCAGATTCTCTGGCATTGCGGCCCGGTTTCTGGTGGGATAATGACGTTAGCGCGGCCTGTCTACCCAAGGGATGCACGCGGATGGCCCTTTGCTTGTCGAGAGGTCGGTAGGCCCAGAACTGCGAGAGCTGTGATTTTGGGTTGTGCCCACCACGTCATGCAGCGTGGCAACAGCCGCCAGGATATGTTCTTCGTCGACGCGGACCGCCGGGCCTATCTCGGGTACTTGCAGGATGCCGCAGGCCGTTTTGCCTTACGCGTGGAGGGTTATTGCCTGATGACAAACCATGTCCATCTGGTGGTCACACCCCAGCAGGAGACCTCTCTGCCCGACGCCCTCAAGCGGACGAATCAGCTCTACACCCAGTACGTCAATCGTCTGCACGGCCGCAGCGGCCACCTCTGGCAGGACCGATTCTACTCCTGCCCGTTGGATGAGGACCATTTCTGGCGCGCTCAGCCCGTTCCTTCTTCCTACCTCCCTCTCTTGGCCAAAGCCTGCCCCCTCGTGTCTGGCACCGGATACCGCGCCTGCACAAACTGCGCCGCAACTACGGTCTGTCCCCACGGTATCCACCCCGGTATCCCCCCGGTAGGTATATACCCGGTATATAGAAGAAAGGGCTGCGAGAGGGCCCTCACAGCCCCTTATCGTAAAGACATTACCAAACTCAGCTCAAGGTGCTATTCTCACTTCTTACCACCTTGGTCTATCACCCTGATGGTATCGCTTCCTATGAAAGGCGTACCGTCGCTGAGCTCTCCTGTGACAATCAGTTCCACCTCATCACCGGTTGACACATCGACCAGGTCCTCTCTGTCAAACTTCACGATGAGTCTGCCCGCATCAGCCATCGTGTCCCTGAGAGCAGGCGCGCCCTCACATTCGATGGTGCTAAGGACAAAGTCCTGCCCCCCATAACCTTCCGGCAGGTCAATGAATGCAGTGAAGACTCCCTTGCTGTTCAGATTGAGGGTTTCTGGTTTGATAACAATCGTGACCTCGATGTGGTGGATAACGGTGACCTTCTCCAGCGTCAGGAGCGCCCAAGTGGTTCCGAGAGTCTCCCCGCCCCACTGGCCATCGTTCCAGGAGCCATCCGCATTCTGCGTGGCCAGGATAACGCTGGCAAAATCTTGTGGGGGTGAAGCTGGCGGTTCTTGGTTGAACCAATCGTCATCGAACTCGCCATCGCCGTCCGTGTCGATAAGGTCAACACCGCTGGACTGGAGTCCCTTCATGAGGCAATACATCGCCTGGTAGTTGTTCCCGCTAAAATTGTATCCCCATCCGGGATCCATGTTCGTGTCCCGCCAATGGCGCTCGATATAGGCTACTGCACGGTCAAACGCTGCATTGCCAGGACCCATGCCCAGAAAGCTCATTTCGAAAATCAGGTTGCCTGTTTTCAACTCGTTCACCCAAGACCAGCTCGGTGTGTACCATGAGCCTCCATCAGCATCTTGGATTATGCCTATCCAGTTGAGTAGACCGATCTCGATTGAGTCAGGGATAGGAATGCCGGCATTCTTGGCGTAACTGAGCCCGAGAACAGCGTACCCGGTATTGGACTGGTCACTTTCCTGGGGAAACGGGTTATATCGCCAGCCGCCATCAGGATTCTGGGAGTCGGCGAAGAAGTCAACATTCCCCTGGAGGACCTGGTCATAGGTCCAACCGTTCAACGGGCCTCCGCTGACCACCCGACCCAGATCGCCCTCGTTGGCGATCGCCATCATGGCTATGCCGGTGCTGTAGGTCTCGTGGCCACCCGTGGAAAAGCATACACCGTCATAACCGGCGGGATTGATCGTTGCCCGACTCAAGATATAGTCGAGCCCATCCTGGATCGCGTCATCGTACTCGGCGGTGCCGAGTTCGCGGGCGCGGTCCTGCAGTTTGACGACGGCCAAACCTGTTTGCGCTACTTGCTCCCAGGTACCCCAGGAACCATCAACCTTTTGTTGAGCTACGAGCCAGGCTACTCCCTTATTAATGGCCGTCTCGATTGCCTCCGGGGTTGCCGGACGTGCCGCCGATACCAGCAGAAGCAGAATCGCTACCATTAGAATTGCACTTGACACTTTGTTTTTTGCACACATGTGTTTATCTCCTCTTTTTCTGATTTGTGTCCGCTTCACGCGTTCATCAGGCATGATTTTTCTGGCTCGGGCCGGCATCATCTATTATGGTGCCGGCCTGCTAAAGGCAAGATGAGTATGTGAAAGAGCAGGGACAAATTGACAGGGTATCTATGAATCATAGGTTCTTCCCAAATCGCTTGGACGTTCCGGGCACATAGGCTCTGCCCTTCAGGTCCTTCAGGTCGTCCGTTTGCCAACCTCCAACGTCCCAAAGATAGACTCCGGGACTCCCGGTTGTCAAGACCAAATTCTCACATTCTTTTAACAGGGGACGGACCCTAGTTTAGGACAAGCCGCGGAGAAAGAAGGTCTGGGAAGCGGGGGACAGACCATAGCTTAGGACAAACCGAGTAGGGAACAGGTCTGTCCGCAGCAGGGAGGGGTGCGTGGTACGCACCCTACTGGAGCCACGACTCCGCGAACCGCGCGTGCTTGATTGTCTTGCCTCCCTGAGCCGGGTGGTAGCTGTAGACGACGTGAATGCTGCCGTCGGCGCCCTGGATGATCGAGGGATAGGAGGCCGAGGGCGAGGACTTGTCAACCGAGCCTTTCTCCAGGTGGCGCGTCTGAGACCAGGTCTTGCCCTCGTCGGTGGATAGTGAAACGGCCAGACTTTCCCGGCCTCTTTCCGTGTCGTTGTACGCCAGGAGCCAGTGACCGTTGCGGAGAGTCACAACGTCTGCTCCCGACCCGGGATTCGGCAGCTCGGAATCCTTCACGCCGCTCCAAGTCAAGCCGTTGTCCTTCGAGGCGCTGAGGTGCAGCCGTTTCGGCGCGGGGCCATTGTCACGCATGTACGCGACCAGAGTCCCGTTCGCCTGTCGCGCGATGCTCGGCTGGATATTGCCCGCCCCGACCAAGGGCTCGCTGAAGCGCCAGGTCTGGCCGCCGTCGTCCGTGAGAGCCATCAGTGAAAAACTGAAACCGTCGGAGTACAACGGGACAATCAGCCGCTTCCCATCGATCAGAACGGCCTTGTTCTTCGTTTGCCATCCCATCCGCTGAAAGTACGGATACCCGAGATTCGCTTCCTTCGTTCCGCCCTCGGGGTTCCGCAGCTGACCCTTGCGAACCATGTCTTCGCCGCGTGCTTTGGAGAGTGTCTGAGCGCCCCACGCTTTCCACATCCCAGCCATGACAAGTCCCTGCGCCGGCTGTGACGCGTAGATGCCCTCACGGAGGTACGCCGCATACTCCTGGATTTGCCGCTCGACGGACTTGACGAACCGGTCCCCCGGCTGGATGCCGCGCTCGGAGGAATCGCCCGGCTTGACGTGCAGCACCTCCTGCCAAACCCATTTCGGCGCCCCGTCCTGCCCGGCGCAGTCCTCGCTGATCCGGTACTTGAGCAGCGAGGTCTCCCACTGATTGGCGATGACCGTGTACCACATCAGCCAGAGCCGTTGCTGAGCGTCCAGGAACAGGATCGGGTTGATGTCGGGAAAGCCCGGCGTGTCCGCCATGAGGAACGGCTGGCTCCAGCGTTCCTCACCCTTCTTGAGCCGTGCCCCCATGATCCTTACGTCATCGGCCCAGCGCTCGCCGGAACCCTGGAACCAGGCCGCCAGCAGATCGCCATTGGGCAGTTCCACGATGGTCGAGCCATGAACATGCTCCTGCACCGGCGGGAAGATTTCCGTTTGTAGGGTGGGGCTTGCCCCACCGACTCCTTCTACAGGCAGCCCAAGAACAAGCAAGAACAGAGCAGAAAGAACCGGTTGTACTAAACACCGCATGCGAATCTCCTTCAAGGTTGCAAGTTGGCTTGTCCCGTCTCCCAGTCAAGAACCAGCTTTTTGCCGCCCACGGAAAACGTCCAAGTCTGCTCGCCCTGGGCGAGACTGACGCGCTTCACCTCTGCGCCCACGGGCGCCCAGGAGAGAGCGACGGCGTTTTGCCAACGCGAATCATGCATGGCAAATCGTATCGTAAAGAGGTTGGCGCCCCGGCCATGACTGCCACGGGCCAGCAGGTTGGCCGCATCCATTTTGACATGCTCCGGCGTCAGCAGATCGACGCGCAAAGTAGCTTGGCGTCCGGTCACGAGATAACCTGTGTTGTCCTCCTTGCCGTCGCTGCTCTCGGTATGCAGACGAAGCTCAAGGTCCGCCGCCCGATTCACGGCGATATCGTCAACCACGATCAGCACATCCGGTTTGACAAACAGCAGGTGGCGCACGAAGCGTTCTAACCCTGCGCGGAGCGGATAGGCTGCCGTGACATCTCCCGCGATATGGTCAAGCCGTGCATCGGAACTGGCATGAGTGACGCGCGGTCGGGACTTCGCCATCAGGCACTCCGTCCCGTTGAGCCATGTACGGCCCTCGCCGAGTTGTCCGACGCCGTCGATCAGCAGGGTATTGTGCTGGTCCGTCCACTTGTCCTGGTAGCCGTCGTCGCGGAGGAGCCATTGACCGTTGCCGAAGATCACGAAATGCCCGACGTCCGGATGCACGTGGCCGCCGCCCGGATCATAGGAGAACTCGTCGAGGGCTTTGCGGCCGATGAAGGGGCCGCACTTGAAGACGACGAGGCTTTCACGCCCCTCCCAGCCGGTCCGGGCCGAGACAATCCCCATGTCGTCGAAGTGGCGCAGAGTCGGCAGGTCCTGCGGCGCCGCCGCCTGCACCGCCGGGTCATACCATATCAGATTGAGCCAACGGGCGCCGGGGGCATCGACGTCGGCTTTGTCGACCTGCTCGGCAAGCCATTGCGCGTGACTATCCCGATATCGCGCGGCTAAGTGGCGGAGGATATGATCGGGTCCATACCAGTGACCGCGCGGGCAGTCCGCCAGATCCACGATGCAGTTGCTCCGCGTCCAGGCATTCACGGGCAGCGACAGGTACTGACAATACCGGGCCGCATTGCGCCACCAAGGGCGATCATAGAGATCGACGCCCAATAGCTCGTCCGCCAAGTACATGAATTTGAGCATGTACTCGGCCCCGTACTCCCAGTAGCCCACGCCTTCATGACTGGCGCCGTCGGGTCCGAGGACGTCCATCGTCCGACGGAACTTGTCCAAGGCCAAACCGATCCACTGCCGGGCCTGCGGGACCTCATCGAAGAGCGCGAAGCCGGCGGCCCCCACGCCGCAAATGTTGACCCAGAGATGATTCTGCAAGTAAGAGCGATGCCAATAGGTGTTGCTCGTGGCGGCCGCCTGGAACATGGCGGACGCACGTGTGACCAGGGTCTCCCGGATGCGCTGTCGGCTGGCTTCATCGAGGTCTTGATAGCACCAGTCGTAGACGATGGCCAAGCCAAGAAGTTGATGTCCCGTCGCCAAATCCATGCCATCGAAAGAGCCGTAGCCCCACGTAGGGTAGGAGCAGGACGCCAGCGCCCACTGCTGCGCCGCATCGAGATATCGCTTGTCGCCGGCCAGCAGGTATGCCATCGCCAGATGCGGCATGGTGCTGCCAACGTCACGCTGCCACAGTTGTTCGTCGGTGCTGCGGCCCTCCACTTTCCGGTACGCCGGAGCGCCCCGCTCTACCGCCCTGTCGGCAAGGACTTTCACGTCGGCCCAGAGGCCAGCGTGAGTAGTTTGAATCGCCTTGCGAAGCTCCGCGACGCGCTGCGCGTTGAGATACAGGCGCGGATGCGTGCCGCGAACCTTCTCCAGGGCAGAAGGAGGCGGATTGAGATCGTACTTGGACAATGCGGTCAGTTGCTCGATGGGTTCGAGCGTGACATCATCCAGGTAAGCATCGATCTGCGTCGGGTCCGACGTCCCCTTCTCCACCGCGAGCCAGCACGCCACTGTTCCCGACGGGGCGCGAAATTCGCTGGTCAGAGGCTGCCATTGCCCCAGGCGGGCGGCGTCATAGGCATCGGTCGAAGCCCGGCCTATCGCGCGATTGCGGTCGGCGGCGACGAATTCGCACTTGAGAAACGGCATCGGCGTTCTGGACCCTGCTGAAGCCACCTTCACCCAGGCCGATAACCGATAGAGCCGACCCGCCTCCATGGGTACCGAATCCGACGAGGCATAATTCCAGTTCTCCGGCATGCTCCCGCAGATGTGCAGACAGGCCCGGCTGTTCTCGTGCGCCCCGCGTTGCGTCACGCATTCCACTGTCACGGTTGCCGCCCGAGGCTTCCAGTTGCCGCCGTCCCGCTCGAAGTCCCAGACGGCAGCCTGTGCCGCCACCGGCGACCCGAGCAGAGGCACCAGACAGACAAGACAAACCTTCATCCACATGTCCATTTCTCCCATGGCCCACGATCCTCCTACAATACAACACATTGGCCTTGACCCGGCCCCGTGGTTCCGGGCAGACTATTATATCCGTTGGGTTCGCCGGACACACGGCTTTCGGCGTGACCCACTGACACGGATTCGAAAGGAGCCGTACCAATGCACAAAGCTGACAACTCCTCGCGTCGTGACTTTCTTGCCGCGGGCTTGATGGGCTTATCGACCGCAAGTCTGGCCGGCGCCCAGTCCGCCGCTCAACCGGAGGCAGACTCGTCCACGGCGGTCAAAGTCCGCTTCGACGAACTGCTGCCGCACGAGTTTCGCAAGCGGCTCGCGGAGAGGCCCATTGCCTACCTGCCCCTGGGCACTCTGGAATGGCACGGGGAACACCTTCCTTTAGGTTCCGACGCCCTCCAGAGCGAGGGACTCATGGTCCAGTGCGCCCGGCGGTTTGGCGGGATCGTGATGCCGCCGATCCACCTCGGACCGGACCGGGCCAAGCCAACCGACGATGGGAAAATGCTCGTCGGCATGGACTATGCCAACACAACCACGCCGCCGCGACAGCTCGATGGGAGTTGCTATTGGGTCCCGGCTGGGTTTCACCTGCTTCTGGTCGATGCGATCCTCGCCCAACTCAAGCGGGCGGGTTTTCGCGCCGTGTTCGCCGACGGTCACGGGCCCTCACGCTCGTCCTGGGTCGAGAACCTGCCCGAGCGTCAGGCCCGCTTCGGACTGAAACTCTTCGGCGTCACGAAGGACATCGCCGGGAGGTGGAGAAGCCAGGTGGATCACGCCGCCCGCAACGAGACCTCCCTGATGATGCACCTGCGGCCGGACCTGGTCGACCTGTCCCAGTTGCCGTCATCGCGGTCCACGTGGCCGCAAGGAGTCGGGGGCCAGGACCCGCGTGACGCGACCGCCGCCTACGGCAAAGAATGCTCTGAGCAATCGGTAGAGCTGGTCCGCCAGATGTTCGCGGCGGCCGGCTTGCTTTGATACGAGAGAACCATAGAGAGGAGTAGACCAATGAGTGATGCGATGAACCGGCGTGATTGCCTGCGCGTGTTTGGACTGTCTGGTTTGACCGTGGGCCTGAGTTCCGCGAGTCTGGCCTCGTCAGCCGCGCAAGGGCCGAGCGAGTCCAGCGGGTTTCAAAGTTCGATCATTGCCACCGACAAGGTCCAGACCAACCGAGGCAGCCCGACCCTGGTCAATGGCAAGGTGATCCAGCCTACACGGGAGGTGCCGGTCCTGGACGAGACGGACGTGCTGGTGGTCGGCGGCGGGTCCGCCGGCGTGGTGGCCGCCATCGCCGCCCGACGGACGGGCGCCAAGGTGACGCTCGTGGAACGCTATGGGCACTTCGGCGGCTTGTGGACCGGCGGCCTGGTCCTCCTGATCACCGGGCACATCATCAAAGGTGGAAAGCAGGTCTGCCAGGGGATCGGCGAAGAGATCATGCGCCGTCTGGAAAAGCTGGACGGTGCCATCATGGACCGCAGACCCGGCTCCAAGCCGACCGTCGATGCCGAGGCGGTGAAATACCTGATGGTCGAGATGACCGAAGAGGCGGGAGTCAAAGTCTTCCTCCATTGCTGGGGAGCGGATGCGATTATCGACGGCAACACGGTGCGCGGGGCCGTGTTCGAGAGCAAATCCGGGCGTCAGGCAATCCTGGCCAAAGTAGTGGTCGACGCCACCGGCGATGGGGACATCTTCGCGGCCGCCGGCGCCCCATTCGAACATCGCTCGCACAACGTAGGACTGGTCTGCCGCATCGGCAATCTGGATCGGGTCGATCCGGCAAAAGCGAAAGAGTCACCGAAGCCCAAGCACCTGGGGTCGCGGACACCCGTGGCCGGCGTGAACTGGGTCAATCTGCACGGCCCGGAGGTGGACGGCCTGGATGTGGCCACGCTGACCCGCATGGAGATGAGCCATCGCAAGTTCATCTGGAAGAACATCCAGGCGACGCGGCGTATACCGGGCTATGAGCCGGTATACCTCATGGAGACCGCCCCGCAGCTTGGCGTGCGGATCACGCGCGTGCTGCACGGGCTGAGCACCGTGAAGTTCAGCGACGTGCGCGAAGACAAGCGCTTTCCCGATGCCATCGGGGTGGGCGGCGCCGACAACGGCAACCACAACGAATGGCAGATTCCCTATGGGGCTCTGGTTCCCGTGAAGGTCGACGGCGTGCTGGCCGCCGGCCGGTGCATCAGCGCGGAGCTGCACATGGCGGATCTGGTGCGGCTGATCCCCAATTGCTTCGTGACCGGCCACGCGGCGGGCGTGGCCGCGGCCGTCGCCGTCCAGGACAAATGCCTGCCCCGCGAAGTGGACGTAGCGAAGGTCCAGAAGATCCTCCGCCAGCAGGAGGCCTATCTCGGTTGAGCCTCCGCGCAAGAGTCAAAGCGGTTCGTAGTGACGCCGTGAGGCGTTTTCCGATATGCCCTTACGGGCACACTACAAACAAGTGGCTGGTTCGCAGCCTGTGCCTGCTTCTGGCGGTGGTTGCGCTTTCGCCTGTCGCATCCGGTACGTTCCTATCGGCTGTGGTTCCCGCCCTGAGTCCCTTCGTAGCGATGACGGCAATCCTCGCCACACGCACATTCCACAGCCTGGCGTGGCTGGGCCTGATCGTCGGTGCGGTCGCGCTGCTGCGCCGCCGAGTCTTCTGCCAATGGGTGTGTCCGGCGGGGTTGTGCCTGGACGGGGCCAGTTGGCTCGGACAGCACTGGGGCCGCCGGACCGCTCGGTTCCCCTCACTTGGCTACTGGATCGTTGGGCTGACCTTGGGCGGCGCCTGTCTCGGTTATCCCTTTCTGCTCTGGCTGGACCCATTAGCTCGCTTCGCCGGCCTATCTGTCTTGGGAGACCGTGGCTCAGGGGTCGCGCTGGGTCTCTCAGCCGGGGGCTTCGCAGCCTTGCTGGTGCTCGATCTACTGTGTCCGCACATCTGGTGCGCTCGCCTCTGTCCCTTGGGAGCTTTCCAGGATCTGCTATCGGCGTTGCCCCGGTTCCTGCGCCGGGTGGCAGCGGCAAACGCGAGCTTGCCGATGGTTCCGGCCACGCGCCCTCGGCAGAGCCTTCAGTCTTTCCGCTGGTATCCGTCGAGACGCACGCTTCTGGCGGTCGCGGGGGGAGCCGCTTGGGCGACCGGAGTAGGGCCGAGCCGCCGGGGAAAGCCACGCCCTCTCCGTCCGCCGGGGGCGGTGGACGAGTCGGACTTTCAAGGCCTGTGTACGCGCTGTGGCAACTGCGTGCGGGTGTGCCCCAGCCGCGTCCTGGAGCGCGATCTGGGGACCAACGGTTGGGCCAGTCTCCTGACCCCGGTCCTGCGTTTCCACAAGGACTACTGCCGTGAGGACTGCGCGAGGTGCACGGAGGTTTGTCCCAGTGGGGCCTTGGCGCGTGTGCCGCTGGAGAGAAAGACGAGTGTTCGTCTCGGTCTGCCTCAGGTGGACATGAATGTCTGCCTTTTGGGGGAGGATCGTGAATGCTCCGTGTGCCGAAGCCGATGTCCCTACAACGCCGTCCGTTACGTCTGGTCGGAAGCCGACTACACTCTGACGCCGCACATCGAACGGGAGAAATGCACGGGGTGTGGCGCCTGCGAGGCGGCTTGTCCCACGACTCCACGGAAGGCGATCCTGGTCCTCCCGGTGTGATTCTGAATACGTCGACTCATCCCGGCTGGGCCGGGGACCTCGTGCTTGACAGGCACGCGAGGCACGATATGCTGATGACAATGATGGCCACAAAGAAAGATCTCGTCGCGGTTGTTCTATTTTCCGGGCTCCTCACCAGTATTGCGACCACCGCCAGAGCCGAGTTCTGGCCCTGCTGGCGCGGCCCGCGCGGCGACGGCACCTGCACCGAGCAGAATATCCCCACCGACTGGGACGTGAGCCGTGCCCTCTGGAAAACCGCGATCCCCGGTCAAGGACACGCCTCCGCCATCGTCTGGGGCAACCGCGTTTGCACCGCCACCGCCCTGCCTGCCACACAAGAACGAGTGCTCCTCTGCCTCGACCGGGCCGATGGGAAGATCCTCTGGCAAAGGACCGTCGTGCAGGGGCCGCTGCCGGCAATCCACAAGGAAAATAGTCACGCCTCCGGCACGCCGGCCACCGACGGCGAGCGCGTCTACGCCGCCTTTCGCGTGGGCGACGAGATCGTCGTGGCCGCACACGACCTCGCGAGCGGGGAGCAACTCTGGAAGGTCCAGCCAGGGACGCACACCGGCGAGTGGGGGTTCAGCAATGAGCCAGTCCTGTACCAAGACAAAGTCATCCTCGATGGCGACAGCAAAGGGGATTCCTTTCTGGTCGCCCTGAGCCGCACGGACGGCCGGACGCTCTGGCGCGTCCCGCGCATCAACCAGGGGATCAGCTACAGTGCTCCGCTGATCCGCGCGATCGCCGGACGCCCACAACTGATTCAGTGTGGCGACCGCCGCGTGACCGGTTTCGATCCCGATACCGGCAAGGAACTCTGGACGGTGGACGGCCCCTCGGAGGAATTCGTCGCCACGCCAACGTACAGCGAAAAGGCCGGATTAGTGTTCGTCAGCAGCAGTTGGCCCAGGCAGATCATCTTTGCCATTCGCCCCAACGGCAGCGGCAATGTCACCGAGAGCCACATCGCCTGGCGTGACAACAAGGGAGCCCCCTATGTCCCCTCCCTGCTCGTCGCGGGCGATTGTTTGCTCAGCGTCAACACCCCCGGCGTGGCGTTCTGCTACGAAGCCGCCACCGGCAAGGCGCTCTGGCAGGAGAAGCTCGGGCGGCATCACGCCTCCCCGGTCCTGGTGGGCGGATTGGTCTACTTCATCAACGACAACGGCCAAATCAACGTGGTCAAGCCCGGCCCCCAGTTCGAGCGGGTCGCGCAGTACGAAATGGGCGAGCCGTGTTATGCCTCGCCCGCCCTCAGTGACAGCCAGGTCTTTCTGCGCGGCTTCCAGCACCTCTTCTGCCTCGGCCGCAAGACCAACTGAAGGCGGCCGGGCGGGCGAGAGATCAGTTGAAGAATCGGTTGGTGAAAGCGTCTGACAGAATAGACGACTTCAGCAAAGGTCGGGTGCCATGCTTACGCTGGCGTAAGCATGTCTTCGCCATCGAGTCGAACATGTCTACGCCAGCGTAGACATGGCGCCCAGCAACAAGTTGACTTGGATTGCCGGTTTTGCTCGGCAGAACTCATATAGAGGGATATGCAAATGGGCGCAGATGGCGGGCTGTTTTTGCATGAGGAGATTCTGCTCCTGGCGTTGAAGGACGAGGAGGGTACGATCGCCCCACGTACCATGTACCAATATGCCATTGGCGGGGCTGTCCTGGCCGAGTTGCTCCTCCGGAGACGCATTGGGCTGGTGGAACACGGGAAGACGAGATTGGTCGATACCATGGACCCGACGCCCGTGGGGGATTCCTTGATCGATGAATGCTTGAGCCGGATTATTACCGCCAAACGACGTGCTTCGTTGAACACCTGGGTGTCGCGCGTGGCCCAGGGCAAGGACCTGACGCATCGAATCGCACGGCAGTTGTGTCATCGGGGCATTCTCCGGGCGGACGAGGAGAAGATTCTGCTCATCTTTGCCCGGAAGATCTATCCGGAGATCGACCCGAAGCCGGAGAGACAACTGATCAGCCGGCTGTACCAGGCCATCTTCACCGATACGCCCGAGGTCGATCACAGAACCGTGGTGCTGGTTTCGCTGGCGAACAGCGCCGGGATTCTCGCTGTCCTCTTCGATAGGAAAGCACTGCGCCAACGCAAGGAGCGCCTCGGGCAACTCGTCCACGGCGAAATCACCGGAACAGCGACCAAAGAAGCAATCGAGGCGATGGAGGCCGCGCTCGTGGTAGCCTGTATCATGCCGATGATGATGTCCTCATGATGAATTTGCCAAGGCAGATGCACACCCAAGAGTAGAATGTTCTCTTCTTCCCCGGACGTTCCCGAAAACGGGCCTGCGCGCGTGCGACTGAATTTTGCGCCCCCGTTCTGTCACCCCTTCGGCTGTGCTCAGGGCCGGCTCTGAGCACAGCGAAGCATCCGGGCGGCGCGCGAGAGAAACCTCCCATTCGGTGGCCAGATCCTTCGGCTTCGCCTCAGGATGACAGAGTCCACGACGCGCACAGATTCCTCCGAATCCGTATCAGTTGGCCTCCACGAGGATGACCTCATGAATGTCCACGCGCGGCACCACGAGGTGAATCTCGCCATCGCGGTGCTCGAAAGGCAGCGAGACACCTGCCGGCTCCAGCCTGACCCTGGCGGGCTTCGCAGTCCGGCGAATGGTCACATCGAGGGGACCGATGGGCGGGATAGAATCGAGAATCGGTTCCTGCCGGTGCGGTCCGGCGGTATTGACGAGATTCACGGCGAGCTTGCCACCCAAGCGGTTGACCACCACATCCGCGTTCGGGGAGCCTTTGACCTCCACGATCGGCTTGGGAAAGAGCTGCCGCACAAGATCGTTCAGGAATCGGCGAGACGACTCGCTGGGCGCGGTCGCGTAGCGCTGGCCGAAAGCGAAGGGCACCACCGCGATTTTGCCTTGTCCGAACTCGGTAATGGTGGCCGCGGGTTGCCCCTCAGGAGCTTCAGAGGAACGCCTGACGGGGTCACTACGAACGGCATCGAGCTCCGCCTGGAACAGAGCCGCGGTCTTGGGTCCGATCAGCAGCAGATTGCCGCCGCCTTTGACGTAGGCGACCAGCTCGTCTCGGAAGCCGGGCTCCAGGTACTCCCATTCGGGCAGGACGATCAGCGGGTATTCCGCCATCCGGCCCATGAGGTGGTGCTCGCCCAAAAGCTCAACCGACTGTTGGCCCTCCAACAGGGCTTGCAGGGCCCCGTTCATCCGCGCCAAGTCCCGCGCGAAGAGCCCGTTGCTCTTGCGGTAGTGGGCGGCGGTGGAGAATAGCAGCGCCACCTGCGGCACCTGCGTCGCATGATGGCAGAGGGCCTGCCGGGCCCGGCAGAACTTCGCCACCTCGGCCATCACGGGCACCCGCTCGTCGTAAACTGAGCCGTCCCGCTTCTGTTTGAAGTAAGCCTGAAATCCCCCTCCCAGCGCCAGGACCACGGCTGCCTCGCGCTGCAATTGGACAGCGGTCTTCTGGTTCCGCCCGTCCTTGGTCTTGCCACGGCTGAAGCTCCACGCCATCAGGTCCCAGGGGGTACCCTGCCGTGTCAGATACCGCCCCGACAGGCGCGCGGAGTTGACGCTGTCGTCGGGCGCGTAATCGCCGGAGAGGAAGTCCAGCGGCGCACTCACCGGCTCCGGCATGTGATCCGTGAAGGCCCAGTTGCTGCAATACTGAAACTCGGGGTTCGTCTTCTTCACTTCGGCGATGCAATGGCGCAGATACTGGCGGAACGCCTCGCGATGGAATTGGAGAAACTCGAACCAGTGCGGCTCCCCCGGCTTGCGCGGCACATTCTCAATGCCGGTGGCCTGACGAAAAGCCTTCAGGGCCACCTCGCTGTAATCGGGCACCGAAGCCCAGCAGTCGCCATCGACCCAGGCGCCGTCCACGCCGTAGTCGCCCGCCAGCTCGCGCAATTGCGGAATCAGCAGCTTGTCCGCATAGGGACCGAAACGCGAGGTGGCCCTCTCGTTGGCCTTGCCGTCCGCGTTGATGACACCCCAATCGGGATGGCGGCGAATGGCCTCGGAGTCCCACACGCCGGAATAGTGCATGTAGAGCGCAACACCATGCTCGGCGGTCACCTGTCGCCAAAGCCGCAGCGGGTCGCCGACGAAGCCCGGCGCCTGATGGCCCACCTTGGTCGGATAGCTCGAAAGCCCCGGATGTCCCTTACAGTCGATCTGGATGTAATCCGGGCGGACCTGGTTGATGATATTCTCGATCATCTCGCGCGTGGTGTTCTTGCCGATCTCGTTGCAGTCCTTGCCGGCGTGGAAATCGTAGTGGATTCCCAGGAAGCTCTCCGACCGCTTGAGCCGCTTGGGCATTGCCGCTTGCGCATTTGTCGTTGACGCCGATTTCAAGTCCCCATCGATCAACAGCGCTCCGGCGTACCAGCGCAGCGGTACATAGCGGGCGGGGTCGTCGATCTTGTTCTGGTTGCGGCTCAGGATCTGGGCCTTGTCGAAGGTGTTGCCGGTGAGCCGGACCGTCACGGTATGATCACCGACTTGCGTCTCCGACACGAGACCTGTCGTGCCCAGACGATGATAGGTGCAGTACGCATCGAAGCGCCGCACTAACTTGGCGGGCCGATGGTCCACGAGCACTTCCAACTCGCCGCCGTCGGGGCCGAGCAGATCGTAGACGGCCGCCGAGCGGCCGTGGAAAGAAAAAGTCAGCGTCGTACCCGCTTTCTCCGCACGCCACAGGACGGGCAATCGATTCGCGAAACGCTCCGCAATCGGATCACTCTGGAGATCAAGCGTCTGCCAGCCGTCGCCCAGCATCGTAGCGGTCAATGGAATGAGTTTGGCATTCTCATGGTTCTCCACCGTGAACGACGCCGGCAGTGGACGCGGCCCAGGCTTGCCAAGGTTCTCCATCGCCTCAAAGGAGCGGCGAATCGCCTCGGTGTAGAGCCGATGGCCGGTCTCGGCGAAGGGGTGGCAACTGTCCGGCGCGAAAGCAGTACGAGCCGGGAGGCCCTTGGCGGGGTCGGCTGGGACTTCCGGTTTCGGCGCTGTGAAAACCCATTCGCCAGCGTTGATCCGCCGCGCCGGTTCTTGGGCGAGGTGGATGGACGGAATGCCGTAATGATCCGCAAGGTACTCCATCGCCGCGGCCGAGCGCGGTAACCGGCCGGCCGCCAGATCGCCCAGCATGCCGCTGTGCATGGTGTAGACGAAGCAGATGGCCGTGGCTGGGTCGGCGCGGCGAATCTGCCGCACAATGCCTTCCATGCAGCGGTGAATCTGCGCGGGCGCTGCGCCGCCGTCGTTCACAGCAAACTCGACGAACACCAAGTCCGGCCGATGCTCCAGCACATCGTGTCCGAGCCGAAAGACACCGAGGTCCGAGCCGGTGCCACCAATAGCCGCGTTGATCTCCGTGACCTTCGCCTTGGGGTAATGCTGCTGTAACCAGGCGGTCGTCTGGGGCCGCCAGCCGTTGGCTGCCGTGATGCTGCCGCCGAAATAAGCCACCGTCAGTGGCTTGCCGGCCTTGGCTTTGGCAAAGAAGTTCGGCAAGCCATCGCGGGCCCGTAACTCCATCGCTGAACGGGACGGATGCTCGCGATCATCGACGCTGGCTCGCACGATATCCCGCACGGCCCGGACTTGCTCCATCTGCGCTTCCGCCAGCGAGCCAATCGGTCCGGCTTGCGGATCCCAGTTGGGCCCCATGTCCAGTGTGACGACGCCACCCTTGGCCACCGCCGTGCTGACCCACTGGGCCCACTTCTCCGTGGGATACCGCGTATCTCGACCGGACCAACGCGAGCCGAGATACGTCAGGGCGTGCCACTGTGAGCCCTCCACCCGGCGCGAAGTGGGGAGCACGTTGAAAGGCTCGTTCAACTCCCCCGCCGTGTAGTCCTCCGCCTGGGTGTGACGGATGAGTCTGACGCCAGGATTGAACGTGACGATGGCGTTCGGATTGCCGTGCTTGACCGCCTTGGCGTAAGTCTCGGCGATCTCCTCATTGAAGCGGACACTGTTGTAGCCACCATCAAACCACCAGCCGGCGACCTTGTCCCCGTAGCGATCCGACCACTCCTGAATCACCTGCGCCCACTTCTGTGCGAACTCGACGTTGATCGGCTGGTCCCGTTTTCCCTCCGCCAAGCCGAAGGCCTTTTGCGCACGGGCATCCTGGTTCGGAGTCTGGCAAGGCAGATAGAGCATCAGCTTGATGCCCGTCGGCTGCAAGGCTCGATAGAGGTCGAGCGGCAAGTCCCGCATCGAGCAGCGCTCGCCCGCCGCATAGCCGGTGTACCGCTCATACGCAGCACTGGGCGAATTGAAGAAGCCCGAATTCTGCCCCAATGTGATCACGAAGTACTTCGCCCCGAGCGTCTCCAGTTGCCGGGCCAAGCCCTCCCCATCGAACTCCTTGACGAGGGCCAGGCCCTTCGCGTCCCCCGGCAGAAAATGCATGAAGACGCCGTACTGGGCGTCCTTGAGCCAGTCTGTATTGGGATTGTTCACGGTCGCTTGGGCATGCCAGGATAACGACAGCACCAGACACGTCACCAGTCTCAGAGCATTTGGGTTCATCGGTAAGCCGCCAGAATAGATGAGGATTTGGTTTCGGCCGAGTTCATGCGGAGGATTGTATACCGCCGGCAGAGGGTGTCAACCGCCCAGGGGATAACGCCGTGCCGAGATGCACGCGAGGTTGTTCGATGACGTCGCCCGATACGTCATTGCGAGCCCAGCGAAGCAACCTCCCACGCGTGTGATCGACATTGCTTCGTCGCTGCGCGCCTCGCAATGACAGAAACAGGATCTGGCAACGGGTTTCCCTGAGCGTTTCATGCTGGCAGGTTGTGTCGGTCGATCAAACGCAGTATATTCGGTGTGGCTCGCTGACAGATCACAGAATGTACGAACAAGGGAGACACCCGCATGAAGCCGTTAGTTCTTGGCGTCACGATCATCCTGTCCCTGAGCGTTTCCGCACGAGCGACCGCGCCCGTCTACACCGATCGACCTTTCGTTCAAGACTACAGCGAGAAGATCCCGCTCGCGTCACAGATCGGCAACGTCAAGCTGCTGAAGGTACGTGCAGATCGCAACGGCTGCATTACCGTCCTCTCCGACAAGGGTCTTCTGCAAGTTGACGCCGGCACGCTCAAGCCGGACCGCCGGTACCGGCCTCTTACGGATATGCAGATCAAGGACGTCGAGCTGTCGCAGAACCAGTTCATCTATCTGACGGACCGCTACGTCCTGAGCCACGCCTGGGCCGGGCAACGCCTGTCGCCCCACCCCGTTTCCGGGGCAAGATTGCTGACCAGCGGCGGGAGAGGGGAATTCATGGTGGCCGGCGAGAATGACGCCGTACACTTGAGTCAGGGCGGATCGATTCAGGATTGGCGCATCGAGACAGCCGGGATCCGGCAGGCGGTCTTCGACGCGAAAAGGAACCGATGGCTGGGCTTGAAAGACGATCGGCTTTTGAGGCTGGGGCCGGACCACACGACCCCCCCGGTCTTCACGCGCAAGGGCCTGAGTTGCCTCGCGTTTTCCAGCAATTACAGCGCTCTCCTGGTCGGCACTTCCGGCGGGTATCTTCGGCTGGATCCCAACTCCTTCGAGCCGCAGTCGGACATTGTAACGCGGCTGCCCTGTGCCGAGATCCGGTGCATCCGGACGATGGCCGATACCATCTGGTTTGGCACACCCCAGGGAGCCTTCTCCCTGCAGCCCGATGGGCGCACGGACGACTACGCGTCGAAACGGTGGCTCGTGGACGATGTGGTGGTCGATATCTGGCCGGGGCCGGACCGCTCCGTTCTCGTGCTTTCCGAGACCGGCTTAAACGTCATCCACTTCCGGGAGATGACGCTGGCCGAAAAGGCCGGCCATTTCGACAGGCTTACGCGCCAGAGGCATATTCGCTACGGCTTCAGCAGTTCTCTGGCGCTGAGCACCCCCGGGGACCTGTCTACGGGAACGCTGATCGACTCGGACAACGATGGTCTGTGGACGGCCATGTACCTGGCGGGCGAGCTGTTCCGATATGCGGTCACCAAGTCCAATGAGGCGTTGCGAAACTGCCACGAGTCCTTCGAGGCGATGGAGCGGCTGAGCCTCATCACGCCGATCCAGGGCTTCCCCGCCCGGTCCTTCGAACGGGCCGGCTACGAGGTGGCGGACAAATCCCGCTGGCACGTCGCCGAGGACAAGCTCTGGGCCTGGAAGGGAACCACCAGCAGCGACGAGATCGTGGGGCACTTCTTCGTCTATGCGATCTTCGCCGAGATCATGCCCGATGAAGCGTGGCGCCGGCGTGCCATCGCCCTGATCGACGGCATCATGGACCACATCGTCCGCAACAACTGGTACCTAATCGACTATGACGGCAAGCCCACCCAATGGGGCCGCTGGCACCCGGAATACGTCAACCGCTTCCCGCCCGGGGTGGGCGACCGCCGGCTCAATTCGGCCGAGATCATCGCCTTTCTCCAGACGGCCCACCACTTCACCGGCAAAGACATCTACCAGCAGAAGGCCTTCGAGCTGCTCCACGAGCACGGCTATTTAGACAACATCACGATCCCCATGAAGAAGCTCAGCCGCGTCCCCGGCATCGACCTGACCACGGAGTGGAACCACTCCGACGATGAGCTGGCCTTCCTGAGCTACTGGAATCTGTACCGCTACGCCTTCACGCCGGAGCTGCGCGAGCAGTACCGCCGGGCCATCCGCGATCATTGGGAGATCGAGCGGCCGGAGAAGAACCCGCTCTGGAACTTCATCTACGCCGCCACGGGAGCGGAGGAATTTGACCTGGCCGAATCGATCTGGAGCCTGAAGGAATTCCCGCTCGATCTCATCAGTTGGACGGTTCGCAACAGCCAGCGCCAGGATCTGGAACTCGTATCGCCCAACTTCCGCCACCAGAGCACCAAGGTGGTCCTGCCGCCCAATGAGCGACCGATGAGCAAGTACAACAATAATGCCTTTCGACTCGATGGTGGCAGTGACGGCCGCGAGGAATTCAGCGGCGACATCTACCTGTTGCCCTATTGGCTGGGCCGCTACCTCGGGATCATCCGCCAGTAGCATGGGCGTCCCGCCCATGAGTGTCATGGGCGTCTCGTCCGTGCCACTACGCCCTTACGGGCACACTACGAACGGCTCGACGTTCCCATCTCGTAGGGTGGGGTCTTACCCCACGCGTTCTCCCAACCGCTGCACATGGGACGAGTGGGTTAAGAACCCACCCTACAATGACTCCTCTTCGTGGGTCGTGCGTCCCGCACGACGTCTTCCGGCGAGCGGGACGCTCGCCCTACCCGGAGGCGATGCGAACCTGCTCCAGATTCCATCCACGGACCTGCAGAATAGGCTTCTGCTTCGCCGATGGGAACGTAGCAGAGACGACCCGCGTCTCATCCGGCAGAAGGCTCACATAGTTGTCCTGCCAGAAGACCGGCACAGTGGGCTCGTCACTATCCGGCTCCGTCAGCAACAACTCGATGAAGAAGGCGATCCTGTCGCTGCGATTCGCGAGTTCGACCCGGACTTCCGTACCGTCGTCCCCAGAATCGTATTCGACCTCGACCTGCGCAGGCGGCAGATCGTTGAGCAGCGTCAGGCCGGCGTACTCTCTGCTGGGCGTGTAGTATTCCCACGGCTCGACCTTAGCCTGGTAATCCAGCACATCCGGGTTGGTGGACAGCCAATAGAAGTTCCGGGCGAGTTCCGCACCGTTTGCACCCTGCAACTGGAGACTGAGGAAATACGTAGTGCTGAGGCGCTCCAGCCGGGGGAGTTTGAAGATGCTCCTCGAGGTCCCGTCTTCGATCTCCAGCGGCAAGTGCGCCGCCAGCAGGAGTCTGGACTCGATGTCATAAACGCGAATGTCGGCGTAGGGGCAACCCCCTGTGGTTGCCCTGAACCCATCAGGGCAGGCACGGGGGCCTGCCCCTACCAGATGGACGCTCTGGTCGCCGTAATGATATATCAGTTGCTGCGGCTCGCAGGCTTTCTTCGCGCCGTAGAACGCCCCCGTGGGCATCAGGTACCAGTCATAAAGCTGCCAATACATCTTCGGCCAGGCCGCATTGAGCATCCACTGGATAACACCGGTGGCGCGACCCGTGGAGACGCGAAAGGCCTCGAACATCGGCCGCATCAGCTCATAGTTCAGCGTCTGCGCCTTGCGGGCGAATTCCTCGACGGTCTCCGCCGCACCGTACCGCTCAGCAATGGCCCCACGATACTTGTCGAGTGTGTTGAATTCGTTCAGACCACAGTGGAAGCGCCAGTATTCATCTACCGGCCAGAGATGCTCGGGCGGGATCATCTTCTGGAGGCTCTCGAGTGTGGGGACCACCGCGCCGGGTGATGTCTCCGTGTTGAAACCGTAAGCTCCACCCCGCCGGGTGTCCGTGTACCAGTAGACCGGCGGCGTATACTCGTACGGCCCGAGCATTTTGACACCAGCGCTGCCGCTGACCTCGCTGGTGAGTTCCTCCTTGCAAACGATCCGCTGCTCGCTGCCGACCCCGCCGGTGGAGGCGAGATAAGGACGCGTGGGATCGCAGGCGTTGAAGATATCGAGGTACTTTCGCTCCAATTCCGGCACCGGCAGCTTGTCGCTGGCCACGGCCCAGACGAAGATGCTCGGATGATTCCGCAGCCATAGAAGCTGATCCCGCCAGGAGCGGCTGACCAACTCGATATCCTCCGGCGTGGTCGCGCCGCCATAGCGTTCATCGACGGGTTTGCCGAGATATTGCTCGTGTTCCCAGTGACAACTCCAGCCGACCATCATCAGGATGCCATATTCGTCGCACAGATCATAAAGCGTCTGGTCCTTGCCCCAAATCCCCTCGCAGCGGATGCAGTTGAGATTCATGTGGCGTACGTATTGCAACTCAGCTTCGAGCGTCTGAGGCGTATCCGCCAACAGCAAATCGTCCGTCCAACCGGCTCCTTTGATCAGGAGTTGCCGGCCGTTGATCTTGAATCCGCGATGCCCTTCCGGCGTCCGGTAGTCTGCGACATCGCGGATGCCAAACCGCACCACCCTTGCGTCGGAAACCTGCGAAGCGACGGTGAACCGAAGGTCCAGGGAATACAACTCCGGTTTACCCATATCGTGCGGCCACCAGATTCGCGGCTCGATAACGTGAAGCTGCGGGTGCTCCTCGGCCGAGAAGACCTCGGTTTTCGTCTCGCACGACGACAGATGAATCTCCCGACGGAAATGGATGTCCTCGATGCTCCCCTCCAGAACACCGCGGACCGCCTTGTCATCGTGATTCACTACCTCCACGCTGACCGTCAGCCGGGCCTCCCGGAGCGTTTCGAGATTCAGATCCGTGCACACGAACGGATTCTCGAGGGACACGCCGCCGCAGAGACGCAGCCGCACCGGCCGAAACAGGCCCATGTTGCGATCGGGAGGAGGCGGGTTCCAGTCCACAAAACCGAGGGTGAAGTCGCCGGGCTGGGGCGGCACGACGTCCACGGCGAGGGCATTCACACCCGGTGCGACTACCTGCGAGACATCGTACTGAAACCGCCGAAACGCGCCCCTCGCCTGATCCGCCGTGGCAATCTGCCGGCCGTTGAGCCAGATGTCGGCGCCGTAGTTGATCCCATCGAATTCCAGAAGAACGGTCTCTTCCACCTCCGCGGCGGAGAGTTCGAATTCCGTCCGGTACCACCACGGTGACTCAAAGGGCTCTCGCGGTATAGTCTTGAGGTTCATCCCCGTGTAGGGGTCAGGATATTTCCCTTTCTCAACCAAGGTCGCCAGCACGGTCGAGGGGACCGAGACCGCGCTCCAGTCGCGCGTGTCGAAGCCCAGCCGAGAGATACTCTCTCCGCGAGAGCCAACGTTCGCCGAAGCCTGGATCAACCATCCCTCGGAGAGACTCCGTTGATATGGAGAATCATGCATTTCCATGGCGCTGATGCTATCGGATTAGAGAAACGTATGCAACGCCGACATCTGGCGGATTGAAAGATGCGAACACCCCGGGTAACGTAGTAGGCCGTTGACGACACCTCCGGGTGGCAGCGTCAAGGCCGAAGGCCTTGGCGATGGCTTCTCCGTATGCTCACAAGACCATCGCCAAGCTGCGCTTGACGCTGCCACCCGGAGACCGAAATGGACGATCCGAGTCCGACAAGACCCATCCGGTCACGCAAAAGGAGCAGGATCATGAGTCGATTGGCCCTCCAGGGCGGGACGCCCGTGCGAAACGTCAAGAAGAATCCCTGGCCGAAATGGCCCGTGTGGGACGAGCGGGACGAAAAGGCCCTGCGGGCCGTCCTGCGCAGCGGCGTCTGGTCCTACAACGGGCCGCAGGAGAAACGGTTCAATGAGGCGTTCGCGAAGTTCACGGGGACGAAATATGCCCTGGCTATCGCGAACGGGACGGTGACGCTCCAACTGGCCCTGGAGGCGTGCGGCGTCGGCTATGGCGATGAAGTCATCGTCCCCGGACTGACCTGGCAGGCGACCGCCGCGGCGGCCCTCGATATCAACGCGATCCCGGTGCTGGTGGACGTCACCGAGGACACGTGGTGTCTCGACCCAACCAAGGTCGAGGAGGCAATCACGCCGCGAACCAAGGCCATTATCCCCGTCCATCTCTACGGCAGCTTTGCGGACATGGATACGATCAAGAGCCTCGCCCGCAAGCACGGTCTGCGAGTCATCGAGGATTGCGCCCACAAGCACGGCGGCGAGTGGAGAGGGAAGAAGGCCGGCAGCCTCGGCGACATCGGCAGCTTCAGCTTCCAGCTCTCCAAACTGATGACCGCGGGTGAAGGCGGAGCCCTGACCACGAGCGATCCGGAGCTTTACGAGAAGCTGGACGCCCTGCGCAACTGCGGCCGCAGGCCGGAGCTGGACGCCGCCCGCAAAGGAGAGGGCATCTACGGCTCGGAGGGCGACTTCATTCAATCGGGCAATTACCGCATGACCGATTTCCAGGCCGCCCTGCTCCTCGAGGCCCTGAGGCGGTTGCCCGGACATAACAAAGTACGGGACAAGAACGCCCAGTATTTCAACGCGCAGCTTCCCCAAATTCCCGGCGTGTTGCCGATGCGGCGGGACATGAGAGAGACCGCCGAGGCGTACTACAATTTCTCTTTCCGATACCGGCAGGAGCAGTTCAAGGGTCTGCCCGTCGTCCGGTTTCGGGAGGCCCTGTCCGCGGAGTTGGGCTGCCGGGTGGAAGCCAGCTACGAACCGCTCAACGCGTGTTCATTGTACGCGCCCCACACCAAGCCCTGGCGGTACAAGCTGACGCCGAAACACTGGAAGCAGATCGATCCGCGCCGGTTCAAGCTGCCGGTCTGCCACCGCATTCACGATCAGGAATCCGTCTGCTTCCATCACACGGTTCTCATGGGCACGAAAGCGGACATGGACCTGATACTGGAAGCGATCCGGAAGGTCTACGACCACGCTGAAGATCTGAGGTAATCATCTGTAGGGTGGGTTCTCAACCCACGCGGTCACCCAATCGACACGGCCCAACGCGTGGGTTGAGAACCCACCCTACGTTTGCCTGCGGCCGGCCCGGAGGCCCTGGAAGAACATGACGCCGCCGATCCCCCCAATGACGACCCCGGCTCCCAGGTTCGTCAGTTTGCCGATCCCCGTGTCGGTGAAGAAGATGGACACCAGCACCACCAGCGCAAAGAAGAGCAGGAACGCGCCAAGCGCTCTATTGATTTGGAAATCCTGCAGGGTTTTCGCGTCACCTGGATTCTCCGTCGCCGCCATGGCCGTTTCTCTCAGAAGATACAATAGATGGTGAAAATGATCGCCAGGACACCGAGCGCCCAGAGCTTCAAGTTGTGCCACCAGCGCGGGTTTTTGACTCCCTCATAGATGTATTGTCTCGGAATCAGCGTCACGAGCAGCCCGCAAAGGAGGAAGAGTCCGAGGAAGACCGCTTTGGCCGCCGCCGGCGAGACGTCTTTGAGCCAATCGAAGTTCAACATGCCGGCACCTCGCTACCACCCCTGAGGTCCCGCCGCAGCCGGCACACCAGGCCCGTCAGCCGCGCCTCCGGGTGTCGCTGTGTCATCAGGCTCGTCGCCACATTGAGCAACGCCCCCACCACGAACGTCCACCAGGAGATGTACAGGAACGGGTCTTCGATGGTGAACAGGCCGGCGTCCAGCAGACTGAGTACGTTGAACAGAACCGAGACGCAGATCCCTCCGACCACTCCGACCAGACCGCCCCACTGCGTGGCACGGGGCCAGAACATACCCAGCAGAATGGCGGAGAAAATCGGCCCTTGGAAGAAGGACATGAACGTTTGGATGGCCACGTACATACCCGGGAACTCTTTGCTCAACGGAGAGGTGATAACGCCGAAAACCAGCAGGACCACCGTCGCAATTTGCCCCACGATGAGATAATGACGGTCACTCGCGTTTTTCTTGATGAACCTCTGATAAACGTCCTTCGTCCAAAGGGTGGCCGTCGAATTCAAGAGCGAATCGATGGTCGACATCAGTCCGGCCAGGAAACCGGCAAACAGCAGGCCGCGCAGTCCGGGCGGCAACAGGTTCTTCACCAGCGTGGGGAATGCCAGGTCGCCGTCCTTGAGATCGGGATAGGCGGCGATCGCGATCAGGCCCGGAAACATGACCAGCAGGGGGATGAACATTTTGAAGAACGCCCCGCAAAGCATGCTCGCCTTGGCGTGCCACACACTCTTGGTGGCCAGGCAGCGCTGCACAATGGCCTGGTTGCCGATCATGTAGGCATTGGACATGACCAGTGTCAGTCCAAAGAGAATGCCCGTCCACGGAAATGGTGTCTTCGTGTCGGCGGGCAGGATCAACTTGAAGTGATTCTGATAGGCATCGCCCATCGCGCCGATCTTATCGGCCAGGCCGTCCCAGCCGCCGGCGTGGTAGAGTCCCACGACCACCACGGTCGCACCGCCCACGAACATGATGATCATCTGCACGACATCGGTCATCACCACGGCGGTCAGGCCTCCGAAGAAGGTGTAGAGGCCGACGACCACCGCCGTGACAATGATAGAGAACCACGGCGGCCAGCCCATCAGCGGCTCGAACATGACCGCCGCCGCCCAGAACAGGACACCCAGGTCAAAGGCGAAGAAGACAATCCACGTCAGGGACGCCACGGCGCGGACGTAATCGTTGTAACGACGTCCCAGGTACTCCGGGATCGTATACAGGCCCGCTTTCCAGAAGTACGGGATGAAGATGAACGCCGCCAGGAGCATGGCCGGCACCGAGCCCAGCCAGTCGAAATTGCCGACCGCCATCCCAAAGCGGTAGGACTGGCCCGAAACGCCCACGAAATCCATCGCGCTGATGTCGGTCGCGACGATGGACATGCCGACCGCCCAGAAGGGCAAGGACTTGCCCGACAGAAAGAAATCATCCGCCGAGCGCACAAAGCGCGCGAAGTACAGGCCCAGGACCAGGATGCCCACGAGGTAGGCAATGACAACCGCGTAGTCAATTCCACTGAGCACGTCGAGCGATTCCCATGAGAACCGTAACAGTCAGATTGAGCGATCCGAAACAATCGTCAGCAGTCAGTTTACCAGCCCGGTGCCCTGGTGTACAGCAGTGCGGAAAAGCAGGATTTCCGTGCGGGGTACAAAGGGCCGGCGTAGGGCTCCCAAACGCGAAAGAACGCGTTTGGGGACCCGCTCCGTTCTCTGCCGGCCCTCGTCGGTCTGGTAGGGGCGGGCTCCCATGCCCGCCCGAGCTTGCGGGTAGCCACCGGGGGCTACCCCTACGGCGTCACGGTCCGGCTGTAGATCCGCACGTCGTCGATCAGGCCGGTCCAATAGGTGCCTGCGACTGTGCCGGTGCCAATCATGAACCCGCCACCCGAGAGGGTCATCCCGGCCTGTACATCGCGGGCCACTTCCTTCCCGTCGGCGTAGAGGAGGCGATTGCTGCCGTCCCAAACCAAGCCGATCCGGTGCCACTGGCCGTCGGCAATCACCGCCTTCGAGACCAGCGGGACTGAACCGCGGCTGGGGTCTTTCAGTTCCGTCGCCAAACAGCCGTCTACAGGACTGAGGTAGAGCCACTTGGCTCCGTTCGAACGATACAGCACTACTTGGCCCGGCGCTCCGCCCTTGACCCACGCCACGACGCTGAGCGCCCCTTGATTCGGATCGGACACGGACGAAACAACAATCACATCGTCTTTGCCGTCCAATTGCAGGGCGCCGCCGACCTTGCCGCCCGCGGGTTGCCAGGCCGGATTGCCCACGACCACTGCGTCATTCGTGCCGACGCTATCGTGAGCAATCGAGCCTTCCTTCTCATCGAAGGCCCAGTGAGCCAGCAGCGTCGGATCGACCAGTTTCTTCCCGACATACTCGGAGAGCACAGCCAGATCGTTGGCATCCACAACGCCATCGCCCCACGCGAACGGGCCGACGTCGCACAGCGAACCGCTCTGGCCCCAGTGGGCCTTCAGAATGGTCTGATCGTCTTCGTCGACCTTGCCATCGCCGTTGAAGTCCACGATAGGGATGATCGGCGCCTGCACGTTGGGGTACGTGCCGGGGGGGTTCTCCGTATAGAAGTACAGGGTGAAACCATCTGGCGAGATGCGTGGTGCAGCAGTAGGGGTCGGCCCGTTGATCCTGGGTCCGAGATTCACCGGGGCTTGCCAGGGATCGGAAAGACTCGCCCGCCTTGCCATCCACAAGTCGCCGGCCCCGTACCCGCCAGGACGAGGCGGATCTGACGGAAAATAGAAGTCTTGGAAGAGCAGCACGAGACCATCCGGCGAGAGGGAGATGAACTGTTCCTGGTAGCGACTGTTCACGATGGGACCAAGATTCACCACCGGGCCCCAGGGATCGTTTGTTGTCTCCCGTCTTGTTACGTAGATGTCGGCATAGCCGTACATGCCGGGGCGGTCCGATATGAAATAGAGCTCTCGCCCGTCTTGTGTTATCCAAGGCTCCCCGTCGGTAGAGGCGCTATTTATCGGCGCGCCCATGTTCACGGGCGGACCCCAGGGGTCCTTCTTTGTCATCCGTGTCGTCATGTATATGTCGAAGGTGTCGTCCCCGTAACGGCCATGTCCGCCAGGCCGCTCTGAGTTGAAGTAGAGTGTCAGTCCGTCGGCTGATATCGATGCCAAGGCCTCCGTATCTGGGCTGTTGACAATCGGGCCGAGATTCTCGGGAGCACCCCAACTGTCGTCGATCGAGGCACGTTTCAATACCCACAGGTCGGCCCCCTGGCTACCGGGGCGGTCCGAAGAGATGTACATCTCCAACCCATCGAGAGAGAAACAGTTGATGGTGTCGTGCGCGGCGTCGAGGACCGGGATGACGGTCTCCAGGTTCACCGGCTCGCCGAACGCGAAGTTCGCGTGGGCCGGCGGCGCATCAAGACCTGAGAGCAGACCGAGCCCAAACAATGACAATGCGAACGTCGGAATCTCAAACAGCTTCATTTCCCACCTTCCCTTCTGCCCGAAGGCAACAGACATCATTGGAGTTTCATTTGGAGGTCTCTGTGCAGAGAGAACGATTTGACCGTCGAATGGCAGGTTGAAGACACGCATGAAATCACGGGGCGCGCCGAACTGGGAGCCCGCAGATCGTTCCAGACTCTTGACGGTGGACCACCGTCGCATATCAGCAGTGGCTTTGATCCGGTCGCGCAGACGGTCATAGTACTGGGCGCGGCTGGAGTAGGCGTCGGCGTCCTGCGGGTCGATTTGGATCCTCCGCGTGTAGAGGGCCACCATTCCCCGGAAATGCTCATCCAACCTGGGACCGGCGCCCAGGGCTTCGATGGTGGGTACATTCGGATCCAAACCGACGGCCCAAATCTCGAAGTACGGCGGAGCGAGACAGAACTCCAGCATCGTTGCGTCCGGGGACCACGAGCCGACCGTGATCGGCCCGTCGAGGACTTGTACGGGCTGGTTTTCATCGAGACTGTAAATCCACAGTCCCGTCCGGTCGTCGCCCTCATTACGGCCGCCCAGGCAAAGCTCACGACCGGTTGGGGACCACGCGATGCCACCCCACATGGCAGAGGGCACCGGCCACTCGACCACCAGAGCCTGCGTAGCCAGTTCCTTCACCTTCAGGAGCGCACCTTCCAGATACGCCACACGCTGGCTGTCAGGCGACACCGAGGGGACTGAGCTCGCGCATTTCATAATCTGTCTCGGCTTGGCGTCCAGGCCCTCAGCGGAGATCGAGCAGAGCATGTTGTCCGGGCGTGACTGATAGTAGATCGTTGTGGAATCCGGACTCCAGGAGGGCCAGCTCCCGCGGAGCAGACGCCTGGGCTCACTGCCGTCGGCGTTCATGATCCACACCTCTTCTTCTACCACCGCACGATGCTGGCTCTTGCGTTCGATCGTGGCCAATTCTTCCAGCCGCAGTGCCTGACAGTCCCGAACGAAGGCAATGCGCTTGCCGTCGGGGGACCAACGCGGGTCCTTGCCGGGGACAATCAGCAACTCGGTTTCCTTGGTGGCGGGATCGAAGACCGCCACACCACTGTAGCCGTGCACCCCCAGGCTGAAAGCCAGCTTCTTTCCGTCCGCGGACCAGCGGGCGCTGAAGCCATCCGTGGTGATCCGGTGGCCCTTGGCCGAGAGGCCCCGGTAGGTCTCCTCAGCCTCCACCATCGGCAGGAAGGCCGGCCCAACAGGCCCCCGGCCCGCCGGACGCCACGACCGCCCGGCTTCCAGCGTGTCAAAGACGTATTTCATGCACCAGTCTTGGAATTGGCGGCGGGCTTCGTGGGCGGGAGCGATGATCTGACGGAACGAGGCCGTGGCCTTCTCGTACTCGCCCAAGGCCGTCAAGGCACCGAAGAGGTGGTATTGAAAGACAAGCTTGCCGGGCCAGAGCTTCAGATACTCCTGCGCCTCGGCAATGGCACGCTCATAGTTGCCCATCCGCAGAAGGGTCTCGCTCCGTTGCGCGGACAGATCCACGCGCTGCGGGTCGGCCTTCGAGGTGAGGGCCAGCGCGCGGTCATACTCCGCCAGCGCTTCCTGGTAGTGGCCCAACGCGCGGAGCGCGACGGCCCGCAGCGAGCAACCCGCCGGATCACGCGGTCGTGATACGGCCATGACGAGCGCATCATCCTTCATCTTCTCGTACTTGCGTGACGCATAATGGGTGAAGGCCCGCAGCCGGCGCGACTCGTAGTGGCTCGGGTCAAGCTGGAGCGCCTTGTCCAGCGCGGCAAGCTGTTCCCTGATCGTCATGCCCGTCATAGCGCGCAGGAAGTACGCTTCGCCGGTTTCCGGCAGCAAAGCTTCGGCCTGTCGTCGATGCTCTTCGATCTCTTTGAGCTTCTCAGCATCGGGCGATCCGCTTTCCCAGAGGATGCGAGCCAGGAGCGAGTGAGCCGCCCCCCCAATCTCCGGCCGTTCCCCGACCAGCCTGTTCAGCATGGTCACCGCCTCATCGGGACGACGGTTATCCACGAGAACGTTGGCATAGAGAAGCCGGGCTTCCGCCCCCACGTGCTTGCTCTGAAGGAGGGGTAGGATCGTCTCCAAGGCGGCCTCCCGGTCTGCTTTGGCATGCTCCTCACGGGCCCGGGAGAGGCTGCCATGATGGCGGAGACTCTCCGCCTCGACCAACTGCCGCCGGTCCCGATTCCACATCGAAAGGACGACGGCAATCAGGACGGCCACTGTCAAACTGACCAGCGCTTGAACCCGGTGTCGGCGCAGGAACTTGCGGAGACGATACGTGGTGCTGGGCCCTCTGGCCAGTACCGGCTCGTGTTCCAGATGCCGGCGGATGTCCTCGGCCAGACCGCTGGCCGTCTCGTATCGCCGGGCGCGGTCTTTCTCCAGGGACTTCATCACGATCCAGTCCAGGTCGCCCCGGACCTGCTGGTAGGGTGTGCTCCGCCCCGTGGCGAGGGCATCTTGCCCTTGTTCTTTGTGGCGAGCCGGACGCGCAGCGGCCCTTCGGTCCGGGGCCG
>CAYHAJ010000144.1:0-4814 GCA_964354535.1 uncultured Pirellulales bacterium | reverse complement strand
CGTCAGCCAGGAATCGAAACCATAAGAGACAAGCAAGCGTTCAGCACTCGCCGGTCAGCGATTGACCCTACGGAGCCGGGGCGTGTCGCCCCGGTTGTCCCCATCCGCCCGCGGTGTCCCGCGCCCCGCCGCCCGCGGCGTCCCTCGCTTCGCCGGCGTCCCCAGCACCGGCATCTGGCCCTGGTTCACCCGGTGCGCGTTGGTGATGATCTGGCTGGCGGCCGCCTGGCGGAACACCTCCGTCAGCCGGCAGACCGGCACCGTGCCGGAGTCGATGATGTCCCGCAGGACGCAGCCGGGGCCGACGGAGGGAAGCTGGTCCACGTCCCCGACAAGAGCCACAGCGGCGCAGCGCGGAATGGCTCGTACCAGTTGCCACGCCAGCGTAATATCCAGCATCGACGTTTCGTCGATGATAAACACGTCGCCGTCCAAGGGGTGCTTGTCGTTGTGCTTGAATGCAAACGTCTTGGGATCGAAGACCAAGAGCCTGTGGATGGTCTTCGCCTCGCCGCCCGTCGCCTCGGCCATGCGCTTGGCGGCCCGGCCGGTGGGCGCCGCCAGCCGTACCTTGAGCTTCTTGGCCCGCAGGATCTTCACGATGGAGTTGATGATGGTGGTCTTGCCCACGCCGGGCCCGCCCGTGATGAGGAGCACCTTGGACCGGCACGCCAGGTCAATCGCCTGCCGTTGCTGGGCCGCCAGTTGCAGACCGGTCCTGCCCTCGACCCAGGCGATGGCCTTCTCCATATCGATCTGCGGGCAGGGATGCTGGCCAGCCTGGCGAGCAAGCAGGCTGGCGGCCAGGTTCCTTTCCGCTAGGTCCAGACTCGCCAAGAAGATGGCCGGCACCGGCCCGACCTCGGCGTCCAGCGTTCGGGCGACGATACGTCTCTCTCGGAGCAGGTATTCCACGGCCGTCTGGACGATCTCGTCAGGGATTTCCAGAAGCTGGACTGTCAGGGCCACCAGTTCTTCCCGGCCGTAGCCGCAATGGCCCTCCTCGGTCAGTTGCAGAAGAACGTATTCCACCCCGGCCCGGGCCCGCAGGTCAGACTCCTTTGCGATTCCCACGCTCTCGGCGATCACGTCGGCGGTCTTGAACCCGATCCCCGGGATGTCGCGGGCCAGGCGGTACGGATCCCCACGGACCTTGTCGATGGCCTCGTTGCCGTAAGCCTTGAAGATCCGAAAGGCGCGGTTGGTAGATACCTTGTGCCCGTGCAGGAAGACCATGATTTCCCGGATGGCCTTCTGTTCTGCCCAGGCCTCGGCAATCTTCTTCTTACGCAAGGGGCCGATGCCGTTGACGTAGGTGAGGCTGTGGGGGTCGGCGTCGATGATCTCGAAGGTCCGCTCTCTGTAAACCTTGACAATCCGGCCCGCCAAGACTGGGCCAATGCCCTTGATCATGCCGCTGGCCAGGTACTTCTCGATGCCCTCGACGGTGGTCGGAGGCATGGTGCGGAGGATTTCGGCTTGGAACTGCTGCCCGTATTCCTTGTTGACGATCCAGCGCCCCTGCGCCTCCAGCCACTCGCCGGCGCGGACTTCCGGCAGCGTGCCGACCACGGTCACCAGTTCGCGGTGTCCGCGTGCCTTGAGGCGCAGCACGCAGAAACCGGTTTCGTCGTTGTGGAACGTGACGCGTTCGACGAGGCCGGCGATCTGCTCTGGTTGCGTTGCTGCGACAGGTTGTAGCTGCTGGTTGGGCATTTCAGGAAGCTATTGTAGCAGAGAGCTTGCGGATCGCCTACGATGGGGCATTCTGGCGTGCCAGCTCGGCTGGTGCTCCTTTCGGGCTTGGGTGCTTTCTGCGGGTTCTTCGAGTGGTTTCTCTGCTACGAACTGGGCGGCCGTGACGGCAATGCATCACGGACCGGCCACCGGTACAGAACATGAACACTACAGGTCCCTCAAGGGTCAGCGTGTCTCGTCGATCGCTTTCTGACGGTTCAACCGCCTGGACCCCTGTGGTTTGGCACTTGTCTGCCACACTTTCTCGCGGTAGACTCCTCCCCCGTTATGACTGACGCAAAGGAGCAGTCTCAGCCGGTTCGGAGGACGCGTCATGGCAACCACCAGGAAGAACCTGATCGACCGCATCGCCGAGAGCACCGGCACGAAGCAATCGCTGGTCAAGAAGGTAGTCCAGCAGTTCTTCGACGAAATCACCGATGAACTCGCCCAGGGAAACCGCCTGGAGTTCCGAGACTTCGGCGTTTTCGAGACGAAGACCACCCCGTCCAGGATGGCACAAAACCCCAGGACTCTGGAGAAGATCCGGGTGCCAACCAAGCGAAGGGCAGTGTTCAGGCCGGGGCGAATGGTGAAAGGACGGCTGAATAGCAAGACCTCACGATAGTAGCCCAACGCGTCCATCACATCCTGAATCGTCCCAAGCCTGGAGGCCGAGGACGGAGCGTCTCTGACTACGATGCCTTGCTCCCGCACTCCGAGCAGTAGCTGCCCCGGCTGACCAACACATGGTCGCACACGGGACAGCGACGGATCAACCCGCCACTCTTGGTCCTCGGACTGACCAGCAGGATCAAGAGCACCACGATGATGGTGACCGCCGTCCCAGTGACGTACTCCGCCCGAATGCCCCGGGCCCAATCCACCACGCCCTTCTCTGCCAGCCAGTTCGCCACGAACAGGACATTCCCCAGCAGAAGGATTGAACCGATCAATCCCAACACGATGACTTTCCGAATCGTGAGACTCATTGTCTTCCCCTTTCCAAAAGCGACAATCGGTCAGCATTGAGATTAGCGCGATTTGGGGGAGGGCGCAAGTGTTTTTCTGCAAGAATCTGGCGGGATTGATGTAAGTGGTGCGCGGAGGCGCAGTTACAGCATGCAGATTCTCTGTGACTTTGCGGCAGGCCGGAAAAATCTTGGAATTTGTGGTGGCGGCAGGCGGGCCGGGGATCAACTGCTCCGAGGAGTGGCCAGCTTTGGGAGCGTGTACTGCTAGTTCCAGGGCATCCAGTCGGCGGGATGAGCGGCGAGCTCTTCCACGTGCTTGAGGAGTTGGGTCAGGTAGTCGAAGGGGTTGACGGCGTTGAGCTCGCAGGTGTGGATCAGGCTCATGAACAGGTCCCCCACATGGGCTCCGTTGGGGGTCTTGTAGAAGTAGGCGTTCTTGCGGTGAAGAATCGCCTTTTTGAGTGCTCTTTCACAGACGTTATTGTCTAACGGCGCTCCAGGCTGGCGGAGAAAAAGCGTGAGCTCGTTCCAGTGCTTATGCATATACAGGATGGCCTTGCCCAGCCCGCTGTGGGGCTCGACCTTCTTCTGCTCGAGCTGGGCGGCCAACCAAATCTTGAGTTCCTCCATCTTCGGGCGGCTGTGCTCCTGATGGAAGGCCAGCCGCTGCTCGGGAGACATCCCCTGCTCCTTGGTCAGGGCGTCGTTCGTGTAGACGTCTTTGAGGATCAGGAGAACGTAGAGGCACTCCTCGGGGAAGTTCATTGCCACGTCCACGAACTGCCGCCGTCCATGGGTCAGGCAGTTGGCCAGGATCGTTTGGAGCTCTTCGGGCAGATCGGGCACGTTGCGAGACAACGCATCGCACATCTGGATCGGTGGACCGAGTTCCGCCGCCCGTTGCTGCAACAGCGCCGCCAAGTTCTCCCCCGCGTGCCGGCGGCCCGTGACGAACAAGGCGATCCGGTGCCCTCCGAGGATCGAGACGATGCCCGAGGTGAACACCCCCGTGCGGTCCGGGAGGTCGGGCAGGTCGTCGTCGAGGGGGTTTCGGTGTCTCCCCATCAGGGCCAGGATTTTCGCTCCGGTGTCATCATTGTGGAAGATCTCGCCTTGGGCCGCCTGCCGGGTCAACTCCGCGAGGGCCGGTTCGAGTTGGTGGCCGCTGTGCGCCACGATCCCCCACTGGGTGGCGGCTGGCAGGGGGATCCCCAGATTCCCCTCCAGCCGTGCGAGGCGATTGAACGGCAGTCCGGTCCCGTACTTGAGCAGGGCAATCATACTGGCGGCTTCCGCGTCATACTTGTCTTTCTCGGATCCGACGCCGGGTGGCGGCTGGGCTGTGAAGGTCGTCCCGCAGAGGTTACAGCGTAACTTCTGTAGCTTGTACACCGTGGCGCCGAGGGGCGCTTGGCCCCGGATTCGCACGAGGTGGCCGGGTTGATCCTTTTCGTACACCGTTCCCTTCTGGCACTTCGGGCAGGCATCCCCGGGCTGGAGCGATTCGTGTGGCACCCAGACCTTCTCCCCGCCCACGTAGTCTGCGGCCGCGTGGCGGCCGTGGCCGGGTGCCTTCTCCTGGGTCTGGGTTTCGGACTCCTGCGCGACGTCCTCCCCGGATTCCTGGTCCTTCCCGGCGTCGCCCAGAATCTTCGCGAGCACCTTCCGAGTGCTCTCGGTGGTCGTCCCGAAGAGCAAGTGCTTGAGCCGCTGGATCGATACCCGCTTCTTCTCCAACTCCTGGGTCAAGAACGCCAGCGTCTCGACCGCCGCGTGCACCTTGGCGTATTCCGCTTCGCTCATTGGCGTCGTCTTGGCCCGTTCCAGGATCGCTTCCAATTCGCGCTGGTCCACCTCGATCCGCCCGCCCTGGCCTTCCGGCTGGGGCGGGAGGGGCAACGCCGGTACGCGGCCCAACCCCTTCTTGATTTTGCGTCGAGCACCCATCGTTATCCACCCAGGATCTCGCGGAACCGCCGCGACAACGGATAGCCCAGGATCTCCTTGAGCGGCCGGTTGGCCCGGCCTGTCTGATCGTTCTTGCCTCGGCCGGTCGTACGCCCCAACCAAATCCAGTTCGCCGCCCGGTAGCACGTGCCCGCA
>CAYHAJ010000143.1:0-10038 GCA_964354535.1 uncultured Pirellulales bacterium | reverse complement strand
CTTCAAGCTGTTGCCGGGTGAGGAGGTCCGCACCCCGCTCATCGTGCTGCAATTCTGGCAGGGCGAGTGGATTCGCGCGCAGAACATCTGGCGGCGCTGGATGATGGCCCATTCCATGCCCAAGCCCGGCGGCAAGCTCCCGCCGCCGCAACTCCTCGCTTCCAGTTCGCGGCAGTACGACGAGATGATCAAGGCCAACGAAACCAATCAGATCATGTTCATCGACCGCTATTTGGAGGAAGGCATCAAGCTCGATTACTGGTGGATGGACGCGGGCTGGTACGTGCATCACGGTGGCGGCTGGCCCCGCGTGGGCACGTGGGAAGTGGATACCGCCCGTTTCCCCAAGGGCCTGCGGGCAATTTCCGACTACGCACACAGCAAAGGTCTCAAGATCCTCGTGTGGTTCGAGCCGGAGCGAGTGGCGGCCGGCACCTGGCTGGCGGAGAACCACCCGGAGTGGGTGCTGGGTGGGGCCAAAGGCGGTCTGCTCAACCTGGGCAACGACGAGGCCCGCCAATGGTTGACGGAGCACACGGATCAGCTTTTGACTGAGCAGGGCATCGACCTCTATCGGCAGGACTTCAACATGGACCCGCTGAACCACTGGCGCGCAGCCGATGCACCGGACCGCCAGGGCATCACCGAGATCAAACATGTCACGGGTTATCTCGCGTACTGGGATGAGCTGCGTCGCCGGCATCCCAACATGCTCATTGACTCGTGCGCCAGTGGCGGTCGTCGCAACGACATCGAGACGATGCGCCGTGCGGTGCCCCTGTGGCGGAGCGACTACGCCTACGAAGCGACCGGCCACCAGTGCATGATGTATGGCCTGTCGCTCTGGCTCCCGTTCCACGGCACCGGCACCGTGTTCACGCGAAACGCCCCGTACTACGGCAGCGGTCCCACACCGGTCGAGCCTTACGCCTTCTGGAGCAACGCCGGTCAGAGCACCGGTTTTGGCATCGACATCCGCCTGAAAGACCTCGACTACGATGCGATTCGGCGCCTCATCGGCCAATGGCGACAAATCGCACCGAACTACTATGGGGATTTCTACCCGCTGACGCCCTGGACTCGGGACGACACGGTCTGGATGGCTTGGCAATTCGACCGGCCCGAGGCAGGCGAAGGCATGATCCAGATCTTCCGGCGTCACAACAGCTTCTACGACTCCGCCCATCTGAGGCTTCTCGGCTTGGACGCCGAGGCGAACTATCTGGTGACCAATGTCGAGACCGGAGCCCAGCAGCAACATAGCGGCCGCGAGTTGCTCAGCGATGGCTTGGCGGTCACCATGTCGGCCAAGCCCGATGTGATGGTGCTGGTCTACAGGAGGCAACCATGAGAAACCGTCGAGAGTTCCTGCGAGGTGCATTGGCAGCCGGTTGGGTCGTCAGCCACGGGGTGCTCCGCGCGAGCGAGAAGCGGCGCGTCTTTGTGGCCGGTTTCTCCCATGAGACCAACACATTCCACCCCATCCGGACCGCTGGATTTTCCATTTCGAAGGCAGGCGATCAACCGCTGGCCGTCTGGAAGAATACCGGCTTGGCGGTAGTCCCCGGCCTTGTGGCCCGTCCCAACGGCGGTGGGACTATCGAAGAGAAGCCCTGCCGGGAGGCGATGAATCGGGTCCTGGACTCGCTGCGGGCGGCCCTGCCGGTCGATGCCGTATTCCTGCGGCTCCACGGGGCGATGTACGCCGAGGGGATCGGTCCGGCGGAGACAATCCTGGTGGGCGAAGTGCGTTCCCTCGTGGGTCCGAAGATCCCGATTGCCTGTACGTTCGATCTGCACGGCAATATCCCAGCCCGGCTGGCCCAATTCGGTGATATTCTGGTTGGCCTGAAGACTGCTCCGCACACGGATGGAGCGCAGACCGCCGACCTGGCCGGACGCATCCTCCTGGACACGCTCGCGGGAAAGGTGCACCCGGTCTCGTACGTGCTGCCCATCCCCATGATCCAGCAGGGCGAGAAGGCGATGACGACCGCCGAGCCCTTCCGATCCCTCGTCGAGGAAGCGCGAAAGGTGGAGCGCCAGGGCGTCCCCGGCCACGAAGCGAAGATCTTGGCAGCCACGCTGTTTGTCGGCTGCGCCTGGACGGACTCGCCGGATACGGGCATGGCGGTGATGATCACTGCCGATGGCTCGCGCGCGGCCGCTCGCGCGGCGGCGGTGTACCTGGCCCGCAAGATCTGGGACGCGCGCCATCAGTTCGCCTTCGGCTGCGAGACCGCCGAGTTGGAGGAGGGCGTCAATCGCGCCTTGGCCGCAAAGGAATCCACCGTCTTTTTGACCGATAGTGGAGACAATGTAACCGCCAGCACGCCCGGCGACCTTCCGATCGTGCTGCGCCATTTGGTGGAGAGGAAAACGAGGAGCGCCATCGTCGCGGGCCTCAACGACACGCCGGCCGTGAATCGCTGTTTCGAGGCGGGCGAGGGAGCGAAGTTGTCACTTTCCATCGGCGCCACCATTGAGAAACGGTTTGGACCTCCGCTGGAGGTGGAAGCCCAAGTCGTTCGCTTGATTAAGAATGCCCGCATGGCGGTGGTTCGGATCGGAGACGTGGAGGCGATTCTGGCAGCCGGCCCGATGGCTTTCACCGATCCCAGCCAGTTCACGCCGTGCGGGATCGACCCTTTGAGTCGCAAGATTGTCGTGGTCAAGGAAGGTTACCTCTTTCCGGGCCTGACCCGGATCGCCCCTCGTTACATCATGCTCCTGACCCCCGGCGCCGGCGACATGCGAATCGAGCATCTGACCTACACCCGCCGGCGCAAACCCCTGTTCCCCTTCGAGCCGGACACACCCTTCGATCCCCTCGTCGCCGCCGATTCCCGCAGGGGCGAATCATGATTCGTCCCTAGCGCGGGCGAATGATCATTCGAGGTTCTCGAACGCGATCCGTTGCGTTCGGGGTCCCTCGCCCTACGTCAGGAAGACCATCCAAGAGGTTACGGAAAACGCTGATACGTTTGCCGCCCCGGCATCCGTACCTTCACCATAAAATGATGGAAGACGGAAGGAGTTCCAGCCCGGGCAGTGCAACGGACGAAACCGGAGGTTGCGCACTCTTTGCACGAGCATTGTCCCATATCAAGTACCGATTCCATAAGGAGAGTGTACCATGAGCCGATGGGTAGGAAAGCATGTGGTAGGGGCGACGCATGCGTCGCCCGTACGGATTCTCTTGATTGTCATTGTGGCGGGCCTGGCGGTGCCGGCGTTCCCGCAGGCCACGAGGGGAACTCCCGGCGCGACGGATCGTGCTCGGGACGTCATCTCGCCCTCCCAGGTTGCACGGGAGTTGTCAGGGGCCTTTGCGGCGGCGGCGAAGGCGGCCACGCCGGCCGTGGTCTCCATCAAGGTCGAAAAGGTGATCACCCGGCAAGCCCCCGGGATCGACGATGCCAATGATGCCGGTTCCTCAGCGGAGGACTTCTGGCGTCGCTTCTTCGGCGGCGCGCTGCCGCAGAGGCCCCGCAGATTCATGGAGCGCGGCCAGGGCTCCGGGTTTCTCATCAGCCGGGACGGCTACATCCTCACCAACAACCATGTGCTTGGGGATGTGGACCGGATGACGGTCACGCTGACGGACGGCCGTACGTTCACCGACGCCAAGGTCATGGGGACCGACCCGGACTCGGAGGTGGCTCTGATCAAGATCCCGGGCGACAATTTCCCGATCGTGATGTTCGGGAATTCCGATCAATTGGAGGTGGGGGACTGGGTGTTGGCCATCGGCCAGCCGTTCGGCCTGACGTCGACGGTCACCGCGGGGATCGTCAGTGCTACGAAGCGCACGGTCGGGATCACCGCCTACGAGGATTTCATCCAGACGGACGCCGCGATCAACCCGGGCAACTCGGGCGGCCCCTTGCTTGACCTGCGCGGCCGGGCCGTGGGCGTCAACACGGCGATCGTCAGTGAGAGCGGTGGGTACATGGGCATCGGGTTCGCCATCCCCATCAACATGGCGCGCCAGATCGCCGAGCAACTGCGCAGCACCGGGCGGGCGGTCCGCGGCTACCTGGGTCTCTATGGCCAGGACGTGACGTCGGAGATCGCGGAGGTGTTGAAGCTGCCCCAGCCCCGGGGAATCCTGGTGGCCCAGATCGAGCCGAATTCGCCGGCCGGTCGAGCCGGATTGCAGCGCGGCGACGTCATCCTGGAGGCCAATGGCCAAGCGATCGAGTCGTATGATGCTTTCCGCAACGCTGTGGCGGCGATGCCGCCCGGCACCACGATCCAGCTTCAGGCCTGGCGCGACGGCAAGACTTCCCAGCGTTCTCTGACGCTCGGAGAGCGCCCCGCGGCGCGAGCGCAAGCCGAGCCCGCGCCCCAAAAGCCGCCGGAGCCTCCGCAGGAGACGAGGCAGACGCTCGGCGTGGAAGTCCGGAATCTAAGTCCGGCCCTGGCCCAGCGGTTTGGCTACCGGCCGGGAGAGGGTGTGATCGTCACGGCGGTGGCCCCGGGAAGCCCTGCCGGTGCCGCCGGGATCCGCCCGGGCGATCTGATCCTGAGCGTCAACGGACAAACCGTGACCTCGACGGACCAGTTTGCCAAGGTCATCCGCCAAGCCCGCCAGAGCCCAAGAGCGCTATTGCTGATCCAACGGGAAAGCGCCTCCCAGTACGTGGTCGTGAACTTCCGCCAGCCATGACCGTAAACAGTGGATTTCCGACAAGGACATATCGCTTCCTCCAGCCTTGCACCCGTCCCGGATTGTTGCTACAAAGACTTTTTTTACGCCATTCCGTGAACGGTTACGGCCGCCCTGGTGTACTAAAGGGACACGGATGAAGGTTCCTTCACCGTGTAGAGGTATGAGACCTGGACAATGTGTGGTGAATCGGTGGGGAAACACCCCGGAGTTGGATAAGCCCAACCACTAATCAGCCGTATCGACAGGGACTGTTAGTCCATCGAGCGGCCCCTGCCATGTGGAAGGGCTCGGGGCCCCCAACGCATAATTCCGCATTAGGGAACCCCTCCCACCGGCGAAACAAAGCCGGTGGGGAAGGGTCCCCAACCGCGATACGTCGCGATTGGGAGCCCGAGCCGAACCGGGCAACGGCTGAAGACAAATTGGCTGTCACCGGCGGATACAGAGTCTTTTCGGATGTCGCCGAATCCGGCGCCGGCACCGGGACCTGGTAGACAGATGCTCGCCCAGCGTTTTTCCCCAACAGCGATGGACATCCCCTTCTGGCCTCTCCTGGTCTACCTGGGAGCGGTCGTGATCCTGGTCACGGGCGCCCTCGGGCTCTCCTACGTGCTGGGCCAGCGCCACCACGAGCGGGCCACCGGCCGGCCGTACGAAGCGGGCAGTCCCGTGACTGGCTCGGCCCGGCTTCGCTTACCGGTCGGCTTCTACCTCGTGGCGATGTTCTTCGTCGTGTTCGACGTGGAATCGATCTACCTCTTCGCGTGGGCGATTGCCTGGCGCGAAGTGGGGTGGGCGGGCTATGTCGAAGTGCTGATTTTCATCGGGATTCTGCTGGCGGCGCTGGTGTATCTCTGGCGACTGGGCGCCTTGGACTGGGGCAGGACCGGACGGCGCAGGATACAGGGCGGATGACGGACGACAGAAGACAATCCGAGGGGTCAAGGGCCACGGGTCAGGGGCCGGCAGGCACGGAATCGCCGACACCTGATCCCCGATCCCCGACCCCTGATCTCGACGAAGCGGTCGGGCGGAGCGTGGTCTTCGGCCGCTTGCAGGATCTCGTGGCCTGGGCCCGCAAGAACTCGGTCTGGCCCTTCAACTTCGGTCTATCCTGCTGCTACGTCGAGATGGCGACCAGTCTGACCAGTAAGTACGACCTTGCACGTTTTGGCTCCGAAGTGATCCGCGGCTCGCCGCGCGAGGCGGACCTGATGGTCATCGCCGGCACGGTCTTCATCAAAATGGCGCCGGTGATCCGGCGCCTCTCCGAGCAGATGATGGAGCCGCGCTGGGTCATCTCCATGGGCTCGTGCGCCAACTCGGGCGGCATGTACGATATCTACAGCGTCGTCCAGGGCGTGGACAAGTTCCTGGGCGTCGATGTCTACGTGCAGGGCTGTCCCCCACGGCCCGATACGCTTAAGGCGAGTTCTCAATTGTCAGTTGTCGGTTCACAGACGTCTGACAACGGTCAACTGAGTACCGGGAACTTCTCATGAACATCGTCTTCTATATTGCGGCGGCGGTCGCCGTGGTGATGACCGCTCTGACGATCTCGCGGGTCAACGTGGTGCATGCGCTGTTGTGCTTCATCTGCTCGCTGTTGGCCACGGCTGTCATGTTCTTCGTCTTGGGGGCGACGTTCGTTTCGGCGCTGGTGGTGATCATCAACGCCGGGGCCATTATGGTGCTGTTCGTGTTTGTCGTCATGATGTTGAACGTCGGGCCACAATCGGCGAACCGCGAACGGGTCCGGCTCAAGTCTTACGTGTGGATCGCCCCCGGCTTGCTGAGCCTGCTGCTGCTGGCGGAGTTGGTCTATAGTCTCGTCGGCGACGGAACCGTCGCCACGCCGGGCCGGATCGTGGAGCCGGAGCAGGTGGGCGTGGCCCTGTTCGGTCCTTACCTGCTGGGTGTGGAACTGGCGTCCATGCTCCTGCTGGCGGGCCTGTTGGGGGCGTACCATCTCGGCCGAGGGGCAATGCGGTCAGGGAGGAGAAGAGTCTGATGGCGACCATACCGGTGGCGGCGGGATTGATCATCGCGGGCGTGCTCTTTCTCACGGGTCTGGTCGGCGTCCTTGTGCGGCGGAATATCCTTTTTATTCTGCTGGCGATCGAGATCATGCTCAACGCGTCGGGGCTGGCCTTTGTGGTCGCGGGCGCCTACTGGGGACAGCCGGACGGCCAAGTCATGTACTTCTTCATTCTGACTATGGCGGCCGCCGAGGTGGCGGTGGGATTGAGCCTCGTGCTCCAGGTCTACGAAAAGTTCAATACTCTGGACACCAACCGAGTTAACCGGATGCGGGGATGAGATGCTGAGCGGTTTCCTGTGGCTTGTGCCGGCGCTGCCCCTGGCGGGTTTTGTGATCCTGGCGGTCACGGCCGGTCGGTTGACCCGGCAAGCGGTATCGGGGATCGCGGTTGGTTCGGTAAGCCTGTCGGCGATGCTCGCGCTACTCGTGACCCTGGACTACGCCCATGCCACCCCGGAGGTCCGTGGCGCCTACGCGCAGACGCTGTGGCAGTGGATGCGCGTGGGCGATTTCGCGCCGTCGGTGGCGCTGCGTCTCGATGCGCTGTCCGTGACGATGATGGTCGTAGTCGCGGTGGTCAGCGCGTTGATTCATATCTATTCGACCGGCTTCATGGCCGAGGATCCGGGGTACAGCCGGTTCTTCGCCTATATGAATCTCTTTGTCGGCTCGATGCTGATCCTGGTCCTGGCCGACAATCTGCTGCTGCTGTACCTGGGCTGGGAGGGCGTTGGCCTGTGCAGCTTCCTGCTGATCGGCTTCTGGTACCGGGAGCCGGAGAACGTCCGGGCCGCCCTCAAAGCCTTCTTTGTCACTCGCATCGGCGATACGGCCTTCGCCGTCGGCATCTTCCTGCTGTTTGTCTCGCTGGGCACCCTGAATATCCAGACGATCCTTGGCGAGATCTCCAAGTATCCGCCAGCGTCGTATCTGCCCACCTTGGCGGCTGCCTTGCTGCTGGTAGGGGCCATCGTCAAATCGGCCCAGCTTCCCCTGCAAACGTGGCTTCCCGACGCCATGGCCGGCCCGACACCGGTCAGCGCGCTGATCCACGCGGCCACGATGGTGACCGCCGGCGTCTATCTCATCGCCCGGATGCACGCGCTCTTTGTGATGGCGCCCCAGGTTCTGTCCGCCGTCGCGATCATCGGGGCGGCGACGCTCCTGCTGGCGGCCTGCAGTGCCCTGGTCCAGCATGACATCAAGCGTATCCTCGCCTATTCCACCATCAGCCAGATCGGCTACATGTTCCTGGCGCTCGGCGTGGGCGCCTGGGCCGCCGCCATCTATCATCTCGTGACCCATGCCTTCTTCAAGGCCGCCCTATTCCTCGGGGTCGGAGTGATCATCAAGATGCTCGGCGAAGAACATGATATCTTCAAGATGGGCGGCCTGCGACATCGGTATCCCCTTGCGTTCTGGGCCTTCGTATTCGCGGCCTTGACCCTGGCGGCCGTGCCGCCGCTGACGATCACGTTCAACAGCAAAGATCTCATCCTGAACGACCTCTGGCTGTCGGGACCGGGCGGCCGCACGCTCTGGACGCTGGCGGTCATCGGAACGTTTCTCACGGCCGTGTACACCTTCCGGATGGTCTTCGCGGTGTTTTCCGGTCCGGAGCAAACCAAGCCGGCAGGGTCGCCTTCGCGGCGGATGGTCGTTCCGTTCGCCGTGCTGACGACGCTCGGCCTCGGCATCGGATTCCCTGAGTTGCTCAGCGCGATCTTCGGTGTGAAGGGGTTCTACCACTTCCTGCAGTCGACCACGCCCGAACCGCCCCGGGACTTTACTTCGACCGCCGGCGTATGGATTTTCCCGAGTATCTACGTCGCGGTGTCGCTGGCAGGAGTCGCTGTGGCCTACCTTCTTTATGGCCGTGGCTCGGAGTGGATTCGCTCGGTCCTGTCGGTCTTTGCCAAATCGCTGCTGCACCGGTGGTGGTTCGCCGATTGGGGGTTCGATTGGCTGTATCAGAAACTGTTCGTCGGACCCTACCTCAGGCTGGCCCGGCTCAACCGGGACGATTTCGTAGATGAGTTCTACAGGGGTGTGGCCGTGACCTCCCAAGGGATTCACGGCCTGTTGTCTCTGACGGTCAATGGAAATGTCCGATGGTACGTCGCCGCGATTGCGGGCGGCGCGGCAATCGTGGTCGGACTCGTGGTGATTCTATGATTCTGGCAGGGCTGCTTCTCATCACGGCGGGCGGGGGGATTCTCGCCTGGATCATCGGCAGATGGAGCGCGCGCGCCTGCCGTTGGATCGCCCTGATCTCCTTATGTGTGGACCTTGCTCTTCTGGTGTTCGTTTGGGTGTCCTCCGGTGCGGCGGAGGGACAGACGAGCATTGCGGATTTCGGATTTCGGATTCGAGTGGTGGTGCCAATCCGCAATCCGCAATCCGCAATCGCAAGCTTGGATCGTGCAGTTCGATTACCCGTGGATCGAACCGCTGGGGATACGCTTCCACCTGGGAATGGACGGGCTGAGTCTATTGCTGCTGACCTTGACCGCGTTTCTGGGGATTGCGGCCGTCGGTGCTTCCTGGACGGAGATTCAGCGACACGTGCCCGTGTTTCACCTGGCGCTCTTATGGACACTGGCCGGGACGATGGGCGTCTTCCTGGCCCTCGATCTGTTCCTGTTCTACTTCTTCTGGGAGCTGATGCTGGTGCCGATGTACTTCCTCATCAGCGTGTGGGGTCATGAGAATCGAGAACCCGCCGCACTCAAGTTCTTCCTGTTCACGCAGGGCGGCAGTCTGCCGATGTTGGCGGCCATCCTCGGCTTGTATTTTCTGCACGGCCGCAGCACGGGGGTCTACACCTTCGAATACCAGCAACTGCTGGAGGGGGTGGCGCCGTCGTCCTTCACCTTCTGGCTCATGCTGGGCTTCTTCATCGGCTTTGCGGTCAAGTTGCCGGTGGTCGGCTTGCACACGTGGCTGCCGGACGCCCACACCGAGGCCCCGACCGCCGGCAGTGTGGTGCTGGCGGGTCTGCTGCTCAAGACGGGGGCCTACGGCCTCTTGCGCTTTGCCCTGCCGCTGTTCCCGAGCCAGAGCGCTCAACTGGCTCACGCGGCGATGATTCTGGGGACCGTCGGAATCCTGTATGGGGCCTTTCTCGCGTTTGCGCAGGTGGACGCGAAACGGCTGGTGGCTTACACCAGCATCAGCCATTTGGGTTTTGCTCTTCTGGGCATCTATGCCGGCAACCGTCTGGCTTTGCAGGGCGCGATCGTGGTCTTACTGGCGCACGGATTGAGCACGGGCGGTCTGTTCATCGTCGTCGGCGCCTTACAGGAGCGTTGGCACACGCGCC